>CAZFQV010000084.1:0-8235 GCA_964521175.1 uncultured Sphingobacterium sp. | reverse complement strand
AATTACCGCCCGAGCAATACAGATGCGCTGTTTCTGACCTCCCGACAGCTTCATACCCCGATCGCCTATATTGGTCTGATAACCCTGTTCTGTATTCACAATAAAATCATGAGCATTGGCTATCCTGGCAGCAGCTTCTACCTCCTCGATAGTAACCGCCCTGCCGAAGGCAATATTATTAAAAATGGTATCATTGAACAGGATGGACTCCTGATTGACGATACCCATCAAAGCCCTCAGATCTTTCATCTTGATATCTCTGATATCTATACCATCAATAAGAATCTGCCCTGAAGTGGGATCCATAAAACGGGGGAACAGGTCCAGCAGAGTTGTTTTGCCTCCGCCGGAGGGGCCAACCAGCGCAATAGTACTGCCCTTCGACAGCTGAAAGCTGATATCGTTTAATATCTTTTTATGGCCATAACTGAAGTGTACATTCCTCACTTCTATAAGCTGGTCGAACGAAGGCTTGGCCGCTGCATCCGGTTTATCAGCGATGACTTCAGGAGTGTCTAAGAGCTGAAATACTCGCTCGCCGGCTGAAATTCCCTGTGAAATATTTCCAAAGGCCTCGGAAAAAGCTTTCGCAGGAGGAATGATCTGCGAAAAAATGATGATATATCCTATAAATTCTGCACCCTGAAGGTCTGAACCCTCCTGCAGGATGAGTGTACCTCCATAGAATAACAGCGCAGCGACAGTAATTACCCCCAGCATTTCTGATACCGGAGAGGCAAGTAAAATCCTCCTGGCCAGCCGTCTGTTTATTTTACTTGCCCAGAGGTTGAGGGTGTTAAATTTCTCCTGCATGTAATTTTCAGCATTGAAAGATTTGATGATCTTAACCCCATGCAGGCCTTCATCAATGCTTGAAATAAGAACCCCCTGAGATTCCTGAGCTGCGGTAGCATGTTTTTTTAGACGCTTTACAATGCTGGTGATCAGCAGACCTGAAACTGGTATCAGGATTAACGCAAAAAACGTTAGTCTGGAGGATATCGCGAAAAGCACAGCGAAATTAAGAATGATGGTGATGGGCTCCCTAAGGATGACCTGCATCGAGCGGATGATGGAATCCTGAATCGTCATTACATCCGTCATGAACCTGGAGATGAGATCGCCCTTGCGCTGGCTGCTGAAATATTGGATATCGATATCGGTGAGTTTTTTAAAGATCTTGCTTCGGATTCGGGTAACAATGATCAGCCTGAAGTTTTCTATGATACGCATAGAAAGATATTTGAAAAGGTTACTCAGGATCACAGAGATCACGATGATGAAACAGACCGTTTTTAGTGCACCCACTTTTCCCGAACTGTTGATGATTGACTGGAAGTGATAATAAAATATTTCCTTAAAATAGGTCAGGCTGACGTTGAATGCCGGAGCAGTATCCGGAGATTTGATGCCCAGCTCACGCGTTTGGTTGAAGAGCAATTCAAAAACCGGAATGAGCAGGGTAAAGTTCAGCAAGCCAAAGATTACCCCCAATATGGAAGTTAAAAAGAAGGGAACAGCAAACTTATATACCGGGCTCGCAAAGGCAAATAGGCGAAAAAAGGTCTTCATTGACTTATATAATCTACAAAGTTAATCATTTTGAGAGATCTCTAATCTCTTCCATAGATGATTGTTTGACCCTCAAGCATCTTATTCATCTTGACGATGACCTGATCCACGCTGATAGTGCTATGATTGGCGGCCATCAGGTCTTTCATGTTTTTACGGGAACGAAGGATTGACTTCAGGTTTCTCAAAAACATTCCGAAGCTTTTATAATAGTAGAACCTTAAGCCGATCCACATGAAAGGCAGATCGATAAAAATAATCTGCAATAGCCAAAAAATTAGTCTGGTGTTACTTAAATGAATGGCGTGAACATAAAACCTGTTGCGGAAGAAGATCGTTTTAACCCAACTGCGGGTACGGTGATTTTTTGTGGTGGATGAATGATCGTGAATGCAATACGATTTTGGGTCGTAATAGCATATCCATCCCAAGCGCCATGCCCGCAATCCCAAATCCAGGTCTTCACAATAAAAGGGTGAAAAGTTCTCATCAAATCCTCCGATCTCTTTTAGTTTTTTGGTATTCATTAAGGCGTTAGCGCCCGATAGGTAAGCAGTGGGACTGAGAAAATCTTTATCTTCCAAGTGATAGAAATTATTCGCTTTGATTTTAAATCCGGAGTGTTTTATAAATCTTGCAGTATCCTGAGTTTCACCATTCCGGGCTCCAATGACCTTGCTCATCACGCCAAAAGTATCCGGAAGTTCAAAATATTTAAATTGAGTTTCCAGATAACCCGGATTTAGCTCGATATCGGTATTTAATAGCAAGACCAAATCCTTCTCGGCGATAAAGATTCCTCTATTGCAGCTTAAGGAGAAGCCCTGATTTGGGTCGTTGACAACCAGCCGTATCTTTGGATACCGTTGTTTGATAAATGCTACCGACTGGTCTGTGGAGCAGTCATCGGTGATAATAATTTCAAAGTCGGTGTCCGCCCGGTTTAAAGCCTCATAAACAGAGGGTAGGTTACGCTCCAGCAGATGCCTGCCATTGTAATTTGGTATAACTACTGAGATGCTTTTCCGGAAACTTGCCCCAATGGTCATGGGATAATTTTGTAGTTTTTATATTCTCCGATTCTCCACTGGAACAGATCCTCTATCTTTTGTAGTATACGCCGCCGCAGACTCATTTTCTTTTTTAAAAGCGTTGGATCAATCTGGAACTTCCAGTTGCTAAGCTCAACCCGTTTTTGCATCACCCGGGGGTGTGTGCCTTCATATCTGATCAGACGGTCTGCATTGCCATAATCGAATTCGTCGCTTTCAGGAAGGTGCTCCTGAATCCAGGAATCTTCGTGATAGAACTTATTAAAATTCCGAACCTTGTTCCCCAATCCCAGAGGTGGTTGAACCCAGCCATAATGATAGATATAGGCGTCTATAGGTTTTACCTTTAATTTCCGGCCGTTTTTTCTGAAGCCCTGGGCGTCGCGATAAGAGTGTACGCCCGGATTAAACCTTAAAACTCTAACCTCATTTCTATACCATCTTCGGGAAGAAGCGATAAAATCATAAGATCCATAAAAATGGAGGTACTTAAATAGCAGGCCTTCAACATTCTTGCGGGTCAGGTTTTCCTCCATGGCTTTTTTTATCGCCGGAAGATAATCTTCATGAACGCATTCGTCGCCCTGTATATAAAATGCCCAGTCGGTGTCTTTTGAAATCGCGGCATAGGCTTTATCAGTCTCCAGCGCAAAAGTTTTTCCGCCCTCACGCTGACTTTCATCCCATACCGTGGGGACAATTTTTACCTTTGGAGAGCCAATGTCCTGGATAAGCTTCAGGGTATCATCGCCGGAATCGCCCACGGCTATTACAAACTCATCGCAAATAGGCAAAATAGACCGAACAGCCTCTACTACGGGGTAGTTATTTTGAATGGCATTACGTATGAATGAAAAACCTGTAACTTTCATTCCCACAAAGGTAGTAAAAGAAGCCTCTTTCGCTTAATTCGCCTGAATTGTAAAATGAAGTTAAAACAGCTTACTTTGTATATGCAGCCAGACACGCATAATAAACCTTTATTACTTACAGGCTTCAGGAAGTTAGCCAGAGAGTTAACCATTGTTGAAAATAATCTGCCCGGGGCGGCGGACATATTAAAGGCACTCCGGCCCGGGGCTGCTCCCGTTATTGGTATCACCGGCCCACCCGGTGCGGGAAAAAGCACCCTGGTTAACGCTATGATTGATCAATTGAGTGCTGGAGGCAAGAAAATTGCTATTCTCGCCATTGATCCCACCTCGCCCTTTAATTTGGGTTCTTTGCTCGGAGACCGCATCCGCATGGCCGCGCAGTTTACTAAGGAAAATGTCTATATACGGTCTGCTGCGACACGGGGTTCCTTGGGAGGCTTATCAGCCAGAACCATCGAGATGACCGATGTAATGCGGTCGGCCGACTTTGACTACATTCTTGTAGAAACCGTGGGCGTGGGCCAATCGGAAGTGGAGATTGCCGGTTTAGCTGATATAAGTGTGGTGGTTCTTGTGCCTGAATCAGGAGATGAGATTCAGCATATAAAATCAGGTTTAATGGAGATTGCCAATATCTTTGTGGTTAATAAGGCAGACCGGGAAGGAGCCGACGCATTTGCCAACGATCTGAAAAAACTCGTACATCATCGTCCGCAGAAAATCCCGGTGATTAAAACTATCGCCCACCATGGTGGGGGAATAGAGGAGCTGATAAAAGCTATTGAAAATTTTCAATATGGTGATCACTCAAAGAGAAATCATTTACTAGCTGCGAAAGCCTGGAAGCTTATTCAGCAAAACAGAATGAAGGATATCGACCGCGAAGGCCTGCAAAGGGAAATCGCCCATGCCTGTAAATCGCCCGGCTTTAATCTTTATCGATTTGTTGAGCGGTTTTCGGCAGATTAGGAATTCATGATCTCTTCGATCTCTTCCGCCTCCAGCGGTATATCGGCCATCAAATCTTCGCTGCCATCCTTGGTGATCAGGATATTATTCTCCAGACGTATGCCTAGTTTTTCTTTAGGGATGTAAATGCCCGGCTCACAGGTGAGAATATTGCCGGCCTGGAAGGGCGTATACCGACTGGCGAAATCATGGACATCCAGACCGAGGTGATGTGAAATACCATGCATAAAATATTTTTTATATAAAGGCATTGCTGGATTCTGCTTGCTGATGTCATGTTTATCCAGTAAACCCAGTCCTACCAGCTCATTTTCGACAATATTCCCCACTTCCGCACTATATTCATTCCATATAGTGCCTTCGACAAGCATTTTCTTCGCCTCTTTCATTATCCGTAAGACGGCGTTGTATACAGCTTTCTGACGCGGGCTGAACCTTCCGCTTACCGGAACAGATCTGCTCATATCGGCATTGTAGTTGGCATACTCGGCGCCGAAATCAAAGAGGATGACTTCGCCACTGCGGCAGATCTGGTTATTATCGTTATAATGCAGGATGTTAGCATTTTTGCCGGAAGCAATAATAGGAGCGTAGGCGTGGCCGCTTGCCCGCTGACGAATGAATTCATGGATGATTTCGGCCTCAATCTCGTATTCTGCAACTCCGGGTTGAATAAATTTCAGGACACGAATAAAAGTATCCCTGGTAATCTGGCAGGCATGCTTGGTTAATTCTATCTCGATTTCTGATTTCACCGGCCTCAGATCCCGCAATAAAGGGGCTGCGCGCTCATAATGATGCAAAGGATATTGTTTTTTCAGTAGTTCGATAAAACGAATGTCGCGGTAAGCTACCTCATGCACATATCGGTCATTTTCATTCGTATTTAGGTAGATGGTTTCGGCATAGTTAATAATGGCAGGCAGAATATTCCATAAATCTTCAAGCCAGTAGATGTTTTGGATGCCTGAAACCTTCCTCGCCTGCTCTATCGTTAGTTTATGTCCTTCCCAAACAGCAATTAATTCACTGGTCTGTCTTAAAAATAGTACTTCTGTGTACAGGGGATTAGGACAGTCCGGAAAAAGTAACAGTACCGATTGTTCCTGGTCTATACCACTAAGGTAAAATAGGTCAGCATTCTGCTTAAAAAGGTGCGTTTGGTCACCGCTTCGCGGAAACTCGTCGTTAGATTGAAATAGTGCTATCGAATTAGCTTTCAGTTTTTTAGCGAATTTTTTTCGGTTTAATTCAAATAATTTGGGATTAATAGGAGAGTATTTCATAATTAGAGGGTAATTAAAGCCTAATATAAGCCTTAAAAGCAAATAATTTTATTGAAAAAATACTTGGAACAGTATTTGTTAATTTGCACATGTCAAACTTATGACTATTTTTGTATAAATTACATGAATAAAAATTGTTAACCTTTAAAAGAACTAAGTATGAATTATTCTACATTTAAGAAAGCCTTAGTGTTTTCATTAGTAGCAGCGCTAGGCCTCAGTGAGGTTTCTTTCGCACAAGATGCTACCAGCTCCTCTGCCAAGGTATTTGGCGGTTCGGGCCAGTACAGGACATGGAGTCTAGGCGTTAATGCAGGGGTTCTTTCACCGGCGGTTGCCCTTGGTGGAACCAATGACTTCAACAAGTTTAACATGGAGTTAGGCTATGGATTGTCGCTTCGTAAACAACTAGGTCACGCCTTCGGATTGGAATTATCAGGTGTACGCGGTAAACTTTCTGGCGAAAATGACGCTAGTAAGTCTTACGTAGCTCCCGGATCTTATGCTTCATTTGAGACGGATATAGCTTATGCAGTAGCTTTAGCAGGTGTTGTTAACGTAGCAACTGTTGATTTCCTGAGAAGAGAAAACAACGTGAATTTCCTGGTTAAAGCTGGTTGGGGTCTTGTAGGATTCGCTCCAAGAGTACCATTCGACTGGAAAGGTAAAACCGGAGACAACAGAGATAACGAATATGTAAAGGAATCTTATTTTCCTTTAGGTGCCGGTGTCAAGTTTAAAGTGTCTGATCGCGTTAACTTCGATTTAGGATACACCATGAACTTCATGGATGGAGATAATCTGGACGGACTTGTTGCTAAACCAAACTCGAAAGATAAATGGTCTTACACTTCTGCAGGATTGGAATTCTCTTTAGGTTCTTCTGCTAAGCCAAACCTGGATTGGGTTAATCCTGTGGCTCTTATGTATGATGAGTTGAAAGATCCAACATTACGTCGTGAGGTAGATGCATTGAAAGGTCGTGTTAGCGCTCTTGAAGCTCAGGATCTGTTAAAAGATTCAGACGGAGACGGTGTTGCTGATGCATTAGACAAATGTCCTAATACTGAAGCAGGTATCAAAGTTGATGGCTCTGGTTGCCCGTTAGATGTTGATGGTGACGGTATTCCTGATTCAAAAGATGCTTGTCCTACTGTAGCTGGAACTGCTGAATACAACGGTTGCCCTGCACCAATGGGTGTTGGTAACGCGATGGCTATCCAGTTCGAGTTTAACTCTTCAGTTTTAAGAACTTCGGCTTACCCAATTCTTGATAAATTATCTGCTGATCTTAGAAGTAATTCATCTGCACGTGTTCAGTTAGATGGTCACGCTTCTGCAGAAGGTACTGATGAGTACAACATGGTCTTGTCAAGAGATAGAGCTAACTCTGTAAAAACTTACTTAGTAAACTCTGGTGTTGCAGCTAGCAGAATTTCAGTTACTGCTTACGGTGAAAGCCGTCCGGTAGCTTCTAATGCAACTGAAGCTGGACGTATCCAAAACCGTCGTGTTGAATTCAAACAACAATAATAAACAATATTGTATATAAGCATATTGTAAAAAAACCCGCCCGGATAACCGGAGCGGGTTTTTTTGTGGTTTAAATGGAACGAATACATTAGATTTGTATCAGGATGTATTTTTTTAGAAAACCAGATCCCGATAGGCCATCAAATTTTAATTTGAAAGTGATGCATTTTATCAATGCAACGGCCATTACTATGTTTTTAGCCGGGATTATATATAAACTCCTGGACTGGCTGGTATTCTCCTGATAATCAGCCCATCAGGTTCAAGCAATTGCGATGAAATCAACTATTTATTCTAAGAACGCTCCTGCGCCGATAGGCCCGTACAGTCAGGCGGTAAAAGCAGGGAACATGCTCTACGTGTCCGGTCAGATACCGGCCGATCCGATGACGGAAGAATTGATTCAGAGCTCAATTGAAGACGAGACCCGTCGGGTGATGCAAAACATAGGCGCATTACTCGCTGAGGCTGGCTATAACTTCGCCGATATCGTGAAGACGAGTATATTCCTGAGTGATATGAAACATTTTGCTGCGGTTAACCAGGTCTACGGCTCATTTTTTAAATCCGAATTTCCAGCCAGGGAAACGATGGCCGTCCTTGGCTTGCCCAAGAACGTCAATGTCGAAATCTCGGTAATTGCTTATAAAGACTGATTCCGCATTTTTCCTGCTTCCTTTACAAGAAGTCTATCATTGTTTTTGCGCGTCTATTTCTCTATTTTCACCAGGGATTCATCCCTGCCGCTTAAATGCGGCTTATTAAGCTCTTTTGGGATAATTAGATATAGAATTACGCTCATTGGCTTGCTGAATAAATAAGCTGGTGAAAAAAGCATCGACCTCCATTGGCAGAACAGACCTTAAAGACACCTGTTGAATACCTGAAAGGCGTGGGCACCCAGCGCGCGGAAGCCCTGAAAAAGGATCTGGGTATTTTTACCTGCGA
>CAZFQV010000083.1:0-8445 GCA_964521175.1 uncultured Sphingobacterium sp. | reverse complement strand
TACTCAGGCAACCACCTTCCAGAACGTCATCAGTAAAGAGTTGGACAACTCCTTGAATTTCATCATACCAAAAAATGCGGGTGGGAATGAAATATCCAGGGTAGCCAGCGAGCTCAGCAATTATGATCAGATTATCGTAGCTCTGCATGATATGCGGAATCGGCCTGGGGCAGTTTTGGACTATGACAGTAATCTGAAGGTATTTGTAGCTGAACTTGCCCGTATGAATAACACTATCATAACGGTATTTGCAAACCCCTATACTATTGCCGGTATCCCCGGCATTGAATCCTGTAAATCGATCGTCATGAATTATCAGAATTCTGAAGAAGCACAGAAAGCTACGGCCAGATTACTCACCGGCAAGCTTAAGGCCGACGGCAGATTGCCGGTAAGTATAAACTCTTTTTTCCATACCGGCGATGGAATAAGGCCTTAATATCCACAAGGGCGGTATCCCCACTATTCAATGAGCAAGATGCTAAGACACCGGCCACTGAAACTGATACGTGCATCTGCAGGATCCGGGAAGACCTATGCGCTGACAGCCCATTACCTGGCTCTTTTATTGACCGGGACGGCCCAATACCGGGAGGTGCTTGCCGTTACCTTTACTAATAAGGCAACTGCCGAGATGAAAGAGCGTATTCTCGGAGCCCTGGAAGAGCTTGCATCTTCAGGGTATGAGCAGTCGAAGTTCGGACCGGTACTGAAAGACCTCGGCCCGGGTCTGAGTGACACCGGGATTCGCGAAAAGGCTGCCAGGGTTTATAGTAATATCTTGCATGATTACAGCCGCTTTTCTGTTACCACGATTGACAGATTTATCCAGCAGATTATCCGCAGCTTTGCCTTTGAGCTGAATCTGGATACTGGGTATAAGATCGAAATGAATCTGGAAAAGGTTAAGGATGACCTGATCAATGCCTTGAATATCTATCTTGAGCAGGACGCGGAATTGCTGGACTGGGTTACCACCCTGGCTATTGACCGGATAAGTGGGGACAAGGATTGGGATTACCATCGGACTCTGAAAGAATTAGCCGATGAGATCTTTAAAGAGCGGTATTACCCTTTTCAGGATGCTATGCGGGCTTTGGGTGAGGAGAAAGCTGAGGAGTTTACTAAACTCCGGGAAGTTGCTGCTGAGGGCATCAATGACTTTAAAAGTGCTATTGTCGAAAAAGCAAGGCTCGCAAAAAATCTCTTTGATCAGTCGGGGATTTTCCCCGAGCGTCTTTATGACAAATCACGTAACCCCTTAACAAAGCTGGACAAGATCGTGGATGGCGATATCGGGCGTACGTCTACTTTGCGAAAGGTGGTGGATGATTTTGACCAATGGGCCGGCAAATTGAATAAAAATCCTTCAGAGGTGAGGGAGTTATATGAGCTTCTTAACCCGGAGATCAAAAGGCTGGTGGAATATTTCGATGCAGGCATTCAAATGTTTGAAACCTACGAGGCTATACACCAAAATACTCCTTATCTGCGCCTGATGCAGGGGATGAACGATCTGTTACAAAGCTACCGTTCTGAAAACAGGACAATGCTGATTAGCGATGCGCAGCAGCTTCTTAAAGATATTACGAGTTCTGATGGAGACAACCCTTCGTTTATTTGGGAGAAAACAGGAAATAAGTATAAACATTTTCTCTTCGATGAGTTTCAGGATACCAGTACCTCGCAATGGAAAAATTTTCTGCCTCTGGTAAAAAATGCCATTGCTGGCGAATCGGCAAATATGGCCGGCCATCTGATAGTCGGCGATCTTAAGCAGCCGATCTATCGCTGGCGGAATGGCGATTGGCGCATCTTGCATAGCCTGCTTCGGAATGATCTTCGACCGGAAAACGTAAGCGAAGAGAATCTGGAATATAATCGAAGGAGTTCTGAAAATATTATTCGCTTTAATAATTTCCTGTATGCCACGCTTCCCAGGTTTTTACAAGGGCAGTTGAATCTGGTTTTTGCTACCGATGCGCTGCAGGAACTGCATGAAGACTGGGAACTTGAAAAAAGTAGCCTGATAGAAAGGGCATATGAGGGAAGTGCTCAAAAAATAACGGATAGCACGGCTAAGGGCGGCAGAATTGAAATCAAATTTTTCATGAAGGGTGATGAGCCTGAGGAAGAGGAGGATCATACCCCGGCTGTAATTTATGCGGTGGATAAGCTGGTAGAACTACTGGAATTGGGCGTTGCGATGGCTGATATAGGCATCCTGGTCGGAAAAAACGCTGAAGCGGAGGAAATGCTGAATGGTATGTTCAGTCCGGACAATCAGGAAAGGTTAAATAAGGCTGCCGGTAAGGTATTCCAGGTTATTTCGGGTGAAGCCTTGAAAATTGCCAATGACCCTGCGGTTCAGCTGCTCATCAGTACCTTTAGATTGCTGGCGGCTCCCGAACAGGAAAGCGGCATATTTAAAGCTGAATGTGCTCGTCTATGGCATCAGCTATGCCATCCGGACAATGAGTATATTGATCTCGAAAGCTCGGAATGGGTGGCGCTGGCTTCTGGATCGATGGAGGATTTGGAGAATATTCTGCCTGTCCGGTTATGCCGCGAGTTTAACTCTCTCGTGCAACTCCCTGTTACTGAGCTTACCGAGACCTTAATTGGTATTTATGGGAATGTACAAACTCATATTTCTTTCCTCCTTGCGTTGCGCGATCAAATTGCTTCGTTCTCCGCTGCCGGCGATCAGGGGCTTGCTTCATTTCTGGAATGGTGGGATATAGAAGGGTCGGCAAAGGCACTTCCCGCTTCAGAAAATCAGGATGCGGTACAGGTTATGACAATACATAAATCAAAGGGTCTTGAATTTCGTGCGGTAATTATTCCTTTTATGAACTGGAAATTAAATTCCTCGCATGGATCTCAGGATCTTTTATGGGTTGACGCAGCCCTGGCGGGTTTCGAACGCTTCAATTCTATCCCGGTAGCTTATAAAAAGAGCCTCGCAGCCACTGTATTTGCAGCTGGTTACTTCGAGGAAATGTTGTTGCGTTACATGGATACCATTAATAAGCTTTACGTAGCCACTACCAGGGCGAAGGATTACCTGTGTATTATCTGTCCTAAAACCCCTCCGCCTCCTTCTAAAGCAGGCCTAATAAATGATATACAGCTTATCCTCTCAAATCTTCTGTCTGCAGCAGCTGATGAGGCCCCTGAATTTGTTTATGAAGATAATTGCTACGTTTCGGGGGAGATGCCCTTTCGGGCGGAGCCTGCGAAAGTGAACGATAATATTTCGCTGATGCTGAATGAATATGTCATAAACGAGCAGGCTACCCAGCGCTTTAAACGAAATAATCCCGATCAGGCAATATGGTTTAATTCTAACCAGAGAAAGGGGGTGGTCATTCATGAACTCCTTGGACAACTTGACGATCTGACGCAGCTCGATAAACTGATTGACGAGAAGCTGCAGGAAGGACTCATTCGCTCTGCAGAAAAAGCGGAGATCAGGAAAAGTGTCCTGGATGTCTTATCGCAGGAACAGATCCACACGTGGTTTAAGACCGCCCGGAGAGTGATCAGCGAGAAGGATATCATCTTAGAGGATGGGTCTGTTAAGCGTCCGGATAAGGTATTTGTTTTTGATGATTATGCGGTATTGCTTGATTTTAAATTTGGATCGGAATATACAAAGTACGCAGAGAAGATCCGGACTTATCGGGATAGTCTGATGAAAATGGGAACCTACGGTGAGGTCCATGCTTATTTATGGTATGCAGGTGAAGCTAAACTACAAAGGGTTTAATAATGGCAACAGATAAATTCTTATATCGTGTAGGCGCTCATATCATGGAGAGGTTTGGCGACGATCTTCAGGGTCTAGCTATTGTTTTTAATAATAAGCGACCCCAGCTTTTCCTTAAAAAGTATTTGGCCGAAATGAGTGGTAAGCCCTTATGGAGTCCTCGTTTTTACACGATACAGGAATTTTTTTCTGCTTCAACCTCATTGGTATGCGCCTCCCGCCTAAAGCAATTTTTTGTATTGTTGACAGAGTACAACAAGCTGCTCCAGGCATCGGGTAAAGAAACCGTTAGCGCGGATATTTTCTATCCACTGGCGGAAGTGATCGTATCCGATTTTGCACAAGTTGATTATTACCTGGCAGATCCTGTAAGACTTTTCGGTGTGATTGGTAATATCGCGGAGCTGGAACACCAGTTTCCAAGCTTTGATGAAGAACAGCTTGAGTTTATTAAGTCCTTCTGGTCGTCATTTTCGCCAGAGCGGCAAAATAGACTACAGGAGAAATTTATTGAAATGTGGCAACTCATGCCGCTTCTCTATCAGAAATTTCATAGTCGGCTGGCGGAGGAAAATCTGGTGACCAGTGCTAAAATGTACCGTAATTTGGCAGAGGGCCACTCTTCCGATTCCGATTTTCTGAAACAGTTTAGCCATGTGGTTTTTGTGGGCTTTAATGCACTGTCTAAAGCCGAAGAACAACTTTTCATAGCCTGGCAGGATGCCGGGCTATGTTCCTTTTACTTCGATTCGGATGAGCATTATTTTGCTGATCCGATACAGGAGGCTGGGCATTTTATAAGGAGAAATATCAATGTCACCGGGCTCGTAAACCAATTCGATCCTTTGGAAAGCCGGATAAATGATCCTTCTAAAGAGTTTAGTATTGTGCAGGCACTTGGTACTGGCTCACAGGGCAAATTGCTTAACAGCCTATTGTCAGAGGCCGGCGAGGGAGCGCCTCCTCACAGTCGGGCGATCATTCTAGCGGATGAGGCACTTCTCCTTCCGGTATTACAAACCGTATCTGGCGCCGGCCTTAATATCACGATGGGCTATCCCTTTGAGCAATCTGCGGTATATGGTTTATGCGATTTATGGCTTAAGATTCAGGAAGAGATAGTTACTGGTGACGGCATTTCCATAGGCTATAAGTCGGTGCTGACTTTTGTGTTTAACCCTCTGGTAGGAGTAGATGCCGGGAAAAGAAATGAAATTCAATGGGCGATTAAGAAGGCAAAGCAATCCAGGTTTAGCTTAAAAGAGCTATCTGAATTGGGCACAATTGCGAGACTTAGTTTTGTCAGTTACCGAAATCCAACAGAAACGATTCGTAATTTCGGAAGTATGCTCTTGCTGATTTCCAAGGAAATTGAACAATTACGTAAACTCGAGAGCCTGTTGATCACAGAGGCGGTTAAAGCATTAAATATCCTGTCAGATAGCTTCGAGGAATTGCTTCATTCGGATGATTTAACCAGTATAGAGCCTAAATTTGTCTTCCGCACAATACGCAGAGCTCTGACAGGCTTGTCTGTACCCTTTGAGGGTGAGCCCCTTTCGGGCTTGCAAGTTATGGGATTACTGGAAAGCCGTTGTCTGGATTTCGATGAACTCATTATCTTGGGAATGAATGAAGGGGTACTTCCAAAAGTAAGCATCTCCCCGTCCTTTATTCCTGATAATGTAAGGAGAGCATTCGGCTTACCCGTATTGGAAAATCAGAATTCAATATTTGCCTATTTCTTTTATCGGTTGCTTCATTGTGCTAAAAAGATCACCTTAGTTTATAATGGTATTACCGATGACAAGAATACCGGTGAAGAAAGCCGGTTCATCAAGCAACTCCGCTTTGAAACGAAGTGCAGCTTCCGCGATATTATTCAGCAAAATCAGGCGGTCGAGATCCCGCGTCCGCAAAAGATAGTAGTAGAGAAAACCGGCAAGGTAGCTGAAAACCTAGCCAAATATCTCCGTAGAAATAGCAACATACAATACGAAAAGAAAATTTCTGCAACGGCCTTTACTGACTATGTGAGCTGTCCTCTGAAATTCTTTTATGGGCGGATTGCTGGTTTGAAAGAGCCGGAAGTACTGCCTGATCAGATTGAACCAAGATTGGTAGGGACAATGCTGCATGCAGTAATGGAGAGTTTTTACAGGGACTTTACGGGGCACACGATTAGTGCAGAACTCATCAGGCAACAGGAAAACAAGCTTCCCGCTATGTGTGAAACAGCACTAATACAAACCTTAAACGCAGATCCCGCCAATCCGCTTTATAAGCGTAGTGCATTGCAGAAGATCGTGCTTAAAGTAATCGAACAATATGCAATCCGTATTATCAGGCACGATGAAAAGCTAGTGCCGTTTACTATCACGGAGCTGGAGAACAGAGATAGCTATACTCCCTTGTTCGCCGTGCAGGTCAATGGAAAGGAAGAGTATGTCCGCTTGCTGGGGATTATCGACAGGGTTGATGAACATCAGGGAAAGGTTCGTATAGTAGACTATAAAACAGGGAAAGACGAGCTAAAGTTTAAGGATTTTGAAAGCCTGTTTTCTGAAGATGGCAAGGGCCAGAATAAAGCACTTATACAGCTCCTGTTTTACACCTGCGTATATGAATTATCCCGGTCTGTGACCCATGTTGAACCTCATTTGTACACGGTTAGAAAGCTTCCGGACGAGACGGTCTTTTGTCAGGTGACAGGCCGAAGTCAGAAACTGAACCTCAGAGACCAGGTTTTGGAGGATTTTAAGGAACAGTTCGAAATAAAATTACGGGAAGAGCTTAATGAGCTTTTTGATGTGACCGTGCCCTTCGTGCAGACCAGCAATCTGGAAACTTGTAGGTACTGTCCTTATAAAATAATCTGCCAGAGGTAATAGTTTTATTTAATGCCCTTGTAATTCGTGTTCGCTCCATAATAATGTGGATACCTTGGGCGATAAGGTTTGGTTTTCGAACTTTAAACTTATATTTGTATTCCAAAAGTTGAATTTACACATGAGACAAATACAGTTCAGGGAAGCACTTCGGGAAGCATTGAATGAAGAGATGCGAAAAAACGAAAAGATCTTCTTAATGGGAGAAGAGGTTGCCGAATATAATGGGGCATATAAGGTGAGTCAGGGTATGCTGGATGAGTTTGGCCCGAAACGAATTATTGATACGCCTATTGCCGAACTTGGCTTTGCCGGTATCGGAATTGGTGCTGCAATGAACGGGCTGTATCCGATTATCGAGTTTATGACTTTCAATTTCTCTCTGGTAGCCATTGATCAGATCATTAATGGAGCTTCAAAAATACTTTCCATGAGTGGCGGTCAGTTTTCCTGCCCCATCGTCTTTCGCGGAGCGACCGGAAATGCAGGCCAGTTAGGTGCCCAGCACTCTCAAAATTTTGAGAGCTGGTATGCCAATTGTCCGGGACTTAAAGTAGTTGTACCCTCCACTCCGTACGATGCAAAAGGGCTGTTAAAACAAGCCATACTCGACCCTGATCCGGTGATCTTCATGGAATCAGAATTGATGTATGGCGATAAGGGGGAAGTTCCTGAAGAAGAGTACTATCTGCCTCTGGGGAAAGCCAATATCGTGAAAGAAGGCAGTGATGTTACGATTGTTACTTTTGGAAAGATGCTGAGCCGTGTAGTATTACCGGCAGTTGAAGAGCTTAACAAACAAGGTATCAATGCAGAGATTGTAGATCTTCGTACGGTCCGTCCAATTGATTACGACACCGTATTAGCATCAGTCAAGAAAACTAACCGGATGGTGTTTGTCGAAGAAGCCTGGCCATTAGGTTCCATCGCTACTGAAGTGACCTTTAAAGTGCAAAAAGATGCATTTGACTTTCTGGATGCTCCAGTGTTGAGAGTAACCTGTGCCGATGTTCCGCTTCCGTATGCACCTACCTTAGTTAAGGAAGCCCTGCCGAATGCAGAAAAAGTCATTAAAGCTGTAAAAAGTGTGCTTTATTTGAAAGTCTGAGGCCTGGGGTATAAAATATAAAAAGAGCATCCTGGTTGTAATGATCAGCATGCTCTTTTCTATTATAGACTTATTTGTCGTTTAATACTTTCTTCGAGTGAAATAAAGGTTTCGGTTCGTTGTATCCCTTTTACTCCTTGAATATCTTCATTGAGCACATGCCTTAAATGAGTGGTGTCCCGGCATATGATTTTGGCAAACATGCTATAAAGACCAGTGCAATAATGAAGCTCCACTATTTCTTTAATGTTCCTAAGGTTTTCTACGGCATCCTTATATTGTGAACCTTTTTCGAGAAATATCCCAAGGAAAGCGCAAATATCATAACCGATCTTCTGGGGATCAATCATTAAGTGAGACCCTTTAATCACCTGCAATTCCTGCATCTTTTTCATTCTTACATGAATTGTGCCGCCTGAAACGATTAACTTCTTGGCAATTTCTGTGTAAGGTATCGTCGCATCTTCCATAAGAATGCTCAGAATCTGAAGATCCAGATTGTCAGGTTGGAAATTATGACTTCGGTTTTCCATAGTGAATTAGTAAATTTATAACGATAGCGCAATATAATTATTATTTATATAATAATTAAAATATTTTATTAAAATATTTGCAAGGAATTGAGTTTAGTATTACATTTGTACTAAGCATTCAGAAAAGCTTACACACTGTAGGGT
>CAZFQV010000082.1:0-8496 GCA_964521175.1 uncultured Sphingobacterium sp. | reverse complement strand
TCTCTAATCCATAATAAAAACATGGACATTGCTATCAGGAGAAAGGGACTACCGAGTACGGTCAGAAAGTTTAGCAGATCAGATTGGAGTCGACCGTCATAACCATCATTGAACAAAGCTCTAAACAGGAGATTGATCCAAAGCGAATAAAAACCGAAAGTATAGATAAGAATAATAAAATATTGGAAATAACGGAATGGATGCAGCAAGCGCCTGGTCTTTGGTCTGAAGAGCACTAAGGTTCCTCCCGCAACTAATCCGATACAAAATAGAAAGCATACCCAGATATAAAACCTGTCTAGATCCATAGATAAATTAATGATCATAAAAGTATCCGGATTGTGTCTTTTAATAATAATACTAAAGTAGTGAATTACACAAAGCTACTTTAGTCGCTCGTTTCGCGGAAACATTTCTTTTTAGTTTTAGACAAATTAATTAATTATGACACCCTCATATTCACTCCCCATCAAGCCCTCGGTAAAAGGAAGCCTCTCTTACGGCTGGAAAAAGTTAAACGATAACTTTTTACCGCTCTTCTTAATCGTACTGATTCTTGGCATACTGAATACCCCCATTCAGATATTAAAGCAAGACCCCGTTGATAGAGGTGGGGCTTTGAGCATCCTACTGGAGCTCCTCGCTTTCGCCTTCTGGCTGCTGTTCTACCCGGTAATTACTTACAGTGCCGATCTTTTGTTTGTTAAAGCTATCCGAAACGCGAAGATCGATATTAAGGAGATCATCGCTGGATTTAAAAACTATCTGGATGTTATACTGGCCCATCTCCTGACAACGGCTTTAATCGGTATTTCCTTAATCGCGCTAATCGTTCCGGGTATTATTGTGGCCTGCCGCCTGGCTTTTGTATCATACCTGGTGATGGACAAGAAAATGGATCCTATCGCATCTGTTGAGGAGAGCTGGAGAATGACCAAAGGGCATACTTGGAAAATATTCCGTTTAGGACTTATCTGCTTATTTATTTTTATCATCGGGCTGGCCTGTCTTTTCGTCGGAGTATTTCCTGCCATAATCTGGATCAAAGCATCGTTTGCCGCTTTCTATCAAACGATCCTGAATCAGAGAGAAGAAATACAATTTATCGAGCCAGCAGAAACAACAGAATAAAAACTACCTTTGCCTCTCAATGGATTACCAGGTACATACCCTGCAAAATGGCATACGCATTTTGCACAAGCCGACCGCATCAACTATTTCACATGCCTGCATCATCATCAATGCAGGTTCGAGAGACGAGCCTGAGGGTCAGGATGGGCTGGCGCACTTCATTGAACATCTCCTTTTTAAAAAGACTGAAAGGCGCAGCACCAATCAGATACTCAACCGCCTGGAGCTTGTAGGAGCCGATCTGAACGCCTATACCACCAAAGAATATACCTGTATCCATGCTTCTTTCCTGAAACCCTACCTTGAACGATCCTGGGATCTATTTGAAGACATCGTATTCCACTCCGTTTTTCCAGAAGACGAAATGCTTAAGGAGAAGGAGGTTATCCTTGACGAGATCAATTCTTATGAAGATCAACCCGAGGAAGCTATCAATGATGATTTTGAAGAGTTACTTTTTGCCGGGCATCCCCTGGGAAGGAATATTCTGGGTACACCGGGCTCTTTAATGTCATTTACCCAAAGTCATATCCTTGACTTCATTCAAAGCAATTATCGAAAAGAGGAGATCATCATCGGCATTTGCGGCGACTACCCTTTTAAAAAAGTAATCCGTCTCGCAGAAAAGACGTTCGGCAGGCTGCCGGGAAATGAACCGAAAAGAGACCGGCAACAATTAAATACTTACCAGCCTAAACAGGTACGCCTGGAAAAGCCCATCAACCAGTCACATTGCGTGATAGGAAACCGCTCTTATTCCACCTACCATCCATCCAAGACTGCTTTCCTGTTGCTCAATAATATGCTGGGCGGAAATGGCATGAGCTCACGTCTCAACCTGGAGCTACGCGAAAAGTATGGGATCGCCTATACGATCGAGTCTAATTACACCCCTATGAGCGATACGGGAGCCTTTTCCATCTACTTTGGTACCGACACCGAAAAAACACCTAAAGCACTGAGGCTGGTGGAGCGCGAGCTTAAAAAGTTGAAGGAGCATAAGCTAGGGCCGCTGCAACTCCATCAGGCTAAACAGAAGTTTATTGGCCAGATTGCCCTGGGTGAAGAAAATCGTATGGGAGTGATCATTATGATGTGCAAGAACCTGCTCGACTATGGACGAGTAAACTCGCTGGAGGAAGTTTTTGCCAAGATTAACGCAGTTAACGCCGAACACATGCTTGAGGTTGCCAACGAAATGTTTGATAGGGATCTGCTAAGCTCGCTGATCTTTGAACCCCGGAAATAAACCAAAACAACAATCAATGCAGGATATTTTATTTTTAGCTATTGATTAAACCTGTATTTTTGCCTTATGAACTTACCGATCATTGCCTACGGAGATCCTATATTACGCAGAAAGGCCGCAGATATCACCCGGGATTACCCTGATCTGGATGTGTTGATAGCCAATATGTTTGAAACTATGTATAATGCGCATGGTGTGGGATTGGCTGCACCACAGATTGGTTTATCCATCCGGCTTTTTGTGATAGATGCAACCTCTTTCGCAGAGGAAGAGCCGGCTTTGGAGAATTTTAAGAAAGTCCTGATAAATGCACATATACACGAAGAAAGCGGTGAGAAATGGGCGTTCAATGAAGGCTGTCTGAGTATACCCGACATCCGGGAAGATATTAACAGACAACGATCCATCCGGATTTCCTACTTCGATGAGAACTGGCAACCGCATGAAGAAAGCTTTTCAGGTTTAGCGGCGCGTATAATCCAGCATGAATATGATCATATCGAAGGAAAGTTATTCACTGATAAACTAAGCCCTTTGCGTAAAGCTCTTCTTAAAAGCCGCCTGGACTCTATTTCGAAAGGACTTGTCAGTGTGGAATATAAAATGAAATTTCCGGCAGCAAAAAAAGGCAGACGATAAGAATTATTGATCCCGGCTTCTGTCTCCGCTCACAATTTGCTGGATTAAAGCTCCCCAGGCAAACGGATTTAACAGCGGATTAGCTAAGCGCTGATTTATATTCTTATTCACAAGGCGGTTATGGTTATTCTGGAAGTTATAGCTCTGCATCTCCCCGCCGTCGCGCGGCAGCATTGCGGCCATCTCAGTCAAGCTCTCCTTTGAGATGTTCTTCTTCGCAATCTCCAGGTCATCGTCAGCAACTTTCATCGTCAGAAATTCCTTTTTGAACTCATCTGTACTAGCCCAGGGATATACCTGTACCATAGGAAGATTAATGATATCCTGCTTCATTTTCATCATGACGGTATATTTGTCATCAGTAAGATCGTCAGGAATCACGATTCCCTCCCGCCTATAACCCACCGCAGTGAACAGTAGGGTATCCCCTTCATGCGCAACGAATGAAAAATAGCCCTTGTAATTAGCAGAATAAAGCCGCCCACGATCCGTCTTGTTGGTAATAGTGACATAAGGCACTACCGTATTGCTATCAAGGTTCAGGATGACTCCGGAAAATTGGACTACCTTCTTTTGCGGTGTTTGCGAGAAACCCGAAAATGCACTTAGCAGCAGTAGCATGAAGTATAGACAGATGCGCATCTTTCAAAGTTAATATAAAGGGAATCCGGAGTTTGTTAAATTGTGTTAAAACGGCTCAATATAGTGCTGATCACTCCAAACGAGTACTACCGCAACCGGTCGGGAAGTACTGCCTCGGGATCGTCTATATCTGTTAAATTAATCGCTTCAACAGCCGATATTTCAGGGACGGCTTTCTTAATAGCCTGCTCAATACCAGCCTTCAAAGTCATAATACTCATGGGACAGGAGCCACATGAGCCTAACAAACGCAGCTTCACAACGTTTTCAGCGCTTATTCCATCTATCGACACATTTCCGCCATCGGCCTCAAGATAGGGCCGGATGGTATCCAGTGCAGCTTCAACTCTTTCCAGCAAATCCATGGCGTTTCATTTTTATAAAGATACGAATTATTTAAAAAAATCTATACGACAGCGTTCCGGATAGCGACCTGTTGGGCTACCTTTTCTGCAATCCGGGTAAAAGCCTCTGCCATCGGATTAGTTTCTTCCAGTGCCACCGGTATTCCACTATCACCTGACTCACTAATACTTTTTACCAATGGGATTTCTCCTAAAAAGGGAACACCGAATTGTTGTGCTAAAGCCTGGCCGCCATTTTGGCCGAAGATATAGTACTTGTTTTCGGGTAGTTCGGCAGGAGTAAAATAAGACATATTCTCCACAACCCCAAGCACAGGCACATTGATCGAGTCCATCAGGAACATCCCTATTCCCTTACGTGCGTCGGCAAGAGCAACGTTCTGAGGGGTGGTAACCATAACCGCTCCCGTGATCGGGAAACCCTGCGTGATCGTAATATGAATATCACCTGTCCCTGGAGGAAGGTCTACTACCAGGTAGTCCAGTTCACCCCAGTCGGCATCATTAAACAATTGTTTTACCGCCGTTGAAACCATAGGGCCACGCCAGGGCACGGGTTGGTTCGGATCAGTGAAGAATCCAATCGACAATAACTTAATACCAAACTTCTCGACCGGTTCTATCCTGGTTTTTCCTTCGGCATTCTGGGAAGCCTTCGGACGGGCGCCTTCCATGCCGAACATCATCGGAATGGAAGGTCCGTAAATATCGGCATCGATAAGGCCCACTTTAGACCCTTTTTTAGCAAGGCTGAGTGCCAGGTTAACCGAAACCGTTGACTTGCCAACACCGCCCTTCCCCGAAGCTACTACGATCACATTCTTGATTCCTTTGAGCCCTCCTGCAGGTCGACTCGTTACCCGGGAGGTCATATTAATCGAAATTTCAGCATCTTTACTCACAAAATGCAGTATGGCATTACGGCAAGCATTTTCAAGCATCGCCTTCATGGGGCATGCAGGGGTTGTGAGTACAACCGAAAAGCTTACCTTGTTTCCATCGATCTTCAGATCTTCAATCATTTTTAAGGTGACGAGATCCTTTTTTAGATCGGGATCTTCTACATTTCTTAAAGCGTCATATACAAGTTCGGGGCTTATCATTTTAGAATTTACTGGGAAATAATTTTTTTATATGTTTAATGCAAATCTACTAAAACGGCGAGGCTTATCGGCAAGAACCCTGGGTTTTTACAGTGACCTGACCGGCAAACCATAATATGTCGAAAACGTTTCCAAAGTTTAATGCGTTATCTTTCGAAAGATCGAGAGCTTACCTTATGCAGATCAAGCGAAAGTATTATAAAACTGCTGCCATCGTCTTAGTATCTATTCTTACCCTTCTCCTTATCGCGGGAAGCATAGCGTATGTAAAAAGAGATGCTTTATTAACGTCGGTTATCGAGCGGGGGATTCATAAAGCCAAAAGAGACTACGGCTTAAATGTCAAGATCGAAAAAGCGAACTTTTCCGGCCTGAGCAGTGTCAGTCTAAAGAATCTTAGCGTAGTTCCGGAGAACCGTGACAGCCTGGCAATAATTAAGGATTTTAAGATAAAAGTTAAACTTTTCCCTCTTCTTTTCGGCGATATTAAATTGGCTGAAATAAAGCTCGATAAGGGTAGGATATCCCTTGTAAAAAGGGACTCACTATGCAATTACGATTTCATCTTCCGTAAAAAAACAAGCGACACTACACAAAAAGCGCCAGACCCCGACCTGGCAAAGTTAGCTAACCGGCTAATCAACCAGGTGCTTTATAAGATCCCTGACGACATGAAAATCGGTGATTTTGAAATTAATTATCGTGACGATGAAGATCAGCTGAAATTATTCGTCAGCAACGCTACTATTGATGGAGGCGATGTAAAGTCGACAATCAAAGTAAACGATACAGAATCTATCTGGCATGTCCAGGGAACCGTAGATCCGGGTAGTCAGCAGTTAGACCTGATGCTTTTTGCTGAAAATAAAAAGGTTGAATTGCCGATTCTGGAGAGGAAATTCGGACTGAAACTGAACTTTGATACGCTAATTACAAAAATGACCGGGCTCAGCAAAAATAGCAGCCGCCTAAAGGTCAGCGGAAGTTGGGCGGTTAAAAACCTGTTGATTAACCATGAACAAATCGCTGGAAATGATATTATTGTCCCTGATGCAGCCATCGAGACTGATATGCTCGTCGGCAAGAATTATATCGCCATAGACAGCAGTTCCACGGTCTTCCTTAAGGATATCAGGCTGCATCCCTATATTAAATACACCGTCTCGCCGGCCAAAATTTATGAACTTAAGATTCATACCGGCGAAATAGATGCTCAGGAAACGCTCAACTCCTTTCCTCAGGGATTATTTGAATCACTGGAGGGGATGCAGGTAAGCGGCAAAGTTAAATATGACCTCGACTTTTACCTGGACTCCCGTGATCCCGATGAGGTCGTTTTCGCTTCAAACCTGAAAGGCATTGGGTTCAAGGTCAAAAGGTGGGGTAAAACCAACCTTCAGAAACTGAACGGAACCTTTGTTCATACACCCTATGAGTATGGAAAACCCATGCGAAATATAACGATTGGCCCTCAAAATCCAGATTATACCCCATTGGCTGAAATCTCACCTAATTTAAAAAACGCGGTACTTACAGCTGAGGACCCTTCTTTCTTCAGTCATAATGGTTTCGTGGAAGAGTCATTCCGCAGATCGATAGCCACAAATTTTAAGGAAAAAGCTTTTAAACGAGGTGCGAGCACCATATCGATGCAGCTCGTGAAAAACGTATATCTGAACCGCCAAAAGAATCTGGCCCGTAAGATTGAAGAGGTGTTAATCGTGTGGATCATAGAGCGAGGCCATTTGTCTACAAAGAGCAGGATGTTTGAAGTCTACCTCAATCTGATCGAGTGGGGCAGGAATGTCTACGGCATCGGTGAGGCATCCAGGTATTATTTCGGAAAACATCCCTCGCAGCTTGATCTGGGTGAATCTATTTTTCTGGCAAGCATCGTACCCAGACCGAAATCGGGTCTTTATCGATTTGAGGGCGATGGCAGCCTCAGGCCGTCACTCAGGGGATATTTTAATCTGATTGGCGGAATCATGGCCAGACGGGGTCTGACGCCCGCCGACAGCAGTGCCTATGGGTTTTACTCCGTAAGACTGCGGGAAGATCTGCGGTCGGGAATATCTGAAATAGATTCGCTGGCTGCTGATAGTATCTTCACCCATGAAGAAGAAGACGAAATTATCCTTGATCAACTATTTTCTAAAAAACGGCTTGATACGATAAATATTAAGGATCTTAGTAAGACAAAACCGCCTGTCGTGCGCGACACCGTAGTTAGTCCGGCAGAACGCCGCCGGCAAAGGCGTGAAGAAAGGCGACAGGAAAGGAATAAAAATAAAGATGACAATGACTGAGCTTTTTCTAATTTTTAACGATGGAGATCGAAATAGATAATAAGACTTTTGAACGCATACTGGAATATGAGCAGATCAAAAAGAGAATCCGCCTTCTGGGTATCCAAATCAATGTGGATTATGAAGATCGTATCCCGGTATTCATTGGTGTTCTGAACGGGAGCTTCGTCTTTCTTGGAGATCTTATTAAAGAGATTGATATCGCTTTGGAAGTTACCTTTGTGAAGGTGTCTTCTTATAAAGGCGATAAAAATACCGGTGAAATCAGTAAGGAAATTGGTGTTCAGATGAATATCAAAGACCGGGATGTAATCATTGTGGAAGACATTACCGACAGTGGGGAAACGCTTGAGTTTGTGCTGGATATGATCAAAAAAGAACAGCCTGCTTCAATTAATGTATGCACTCTTCTGCTCAAACCAAAGTCGTTAAAAAGGAAATTCGAAGAGCTGAATTATGTTGGATTTGAAATACCCGACGAATTTGTGATCGGCTATGGCCTCGATTATAACGGCCTTGCCAGAAATCTACGGGATATTTATCGAGCAATTCCAGCGTAATCTATTATTGAAAATGTATTTTTGCCATCCACACAAATGACTAAAATGACCATTCACAAGGAAGGATATACTTCTATTGCACTTTGTATCCTGTTTATATTTGTCCTGAACGCACTGGTTCAGTTCTTCCTTCCAGGTATGAGCTGGATTCACTGGACGGTTTATATCCTATCATTCGCTCTGTTCGTCATTATTCTCCAGTTTTTCAGGAGCCCTTTCATCCAGGTACAAAAAAATGAAACACAGGTACTTTGCCCGGCGGATGGCAAAATTGTGGTAATCGAAGAAACAGTAGAAACAGAATATTTGAAAGATAAGAGAATTCAGATTTCTATTTTCATGTCGCCGATTAATGTTCATGTGAACAGATATCCGATATCCGGCATAGTCCGTTATTTTAAATATCATCCCGGGAAATTCCTCGTCGCGTGGCATCCAAAATCATCCACTGATAACGAGCGTACCAGCGTGGTGGTGGAGAACAGTAATGGGATTGCG
>CAZFQV010000081.1:0-8542 GCA_964521175.1 uncultured Sphingobacterium sp. | reverse complement strand
AGCGACCCCTACCTTGTCGAGGTAGTGCTCTAAACCAGCTGAGCTAATTTCCCTGGTGGCATTATCATTTCCCTGATACCAAGCGCAAACTTAATAAAAAATTGCTACTTTACTTCTATTGATATCATTCCGCTACCGGGGTCTCCTCCTGCGGATATACCCTGAATTACGATAAGATATTTGCCGGCCTCATCGGAAGTGTAGAAACTAAAATTACTCTTACCGGTAGACCCTGTCTTCAGATTTGGTAACCAGGATAAAAGATGCCTTAGGTCCGGCAGACGCGATAATCGCTGGCTTTCGCTTTCATAAACAGGTGAATAAAATTCCCGTTGTAGCTGCAGACCTTCGTAATCGAGCACTAAGTCGCGGGGATCCAAGTCAAAAGACTCCAAGTTGCCTTTGAACGTTGTAAAACTAACTATACTATTAAAAGTAGTATCTCCGAGAAAAGAGTTCTTTGTACTAACCTCCAGTTTACGGATCAATGCAGGGTCATAAGCCATGATTTTATTGCCCCGGTCAAACATTGGTACACCATCTAAAATAAGAAGCGGCACCGATCCTACAAGTCCCCCTGCTATCTTTTTATCAACTACCACATTGAAATTTCCGCGCTGTCGGAACAAGACCACGGAGGGTACATATTCACGCAATATCTCTTCGGTGGTTTTAAAGCGAACATAATCGTCCAACAGGTAAACGCTCTCGGGTTTGCCGTAAAAAGCAGCGCTGTCAATTTCAGGCACGCTGAATATTCTGAGCTTATCAGCAAAAAAAGCATTCTGTACCTGGGTGCTAATATGATCTTCCTGCAGGGTGCTTCTCGTAAACTCAGGCATTCTGAACCCTGTTGCCTTCATTGCTGCCGGAGATTCAGAAAAAGGATTTTCTATTTCGATCTCATAAACGCTGTCCTGTTGAACATCTGTCTGAACGATGATCTCACCGGGGCCGAAAAAATCCCTGGTGAAAAAGTTGAGTCTTCCCTTCTCATCGCTTCGCGAGCTGTAGATCTGTGTTCTTTTGGAGGGAACCGAAAGGAAGGTCATTATTCCCGCCGCAGGATTGCCAGTTCTGCGATCTTTTATACTTCCTCTGATGATATGCCCCTCATATTCCGGAAGAAAAGTAATTATGGGTTCACGGTCGCCCAGAATATCATTCCATTGGAATCTCCTCCATCCCTGTGTCAGCATCAAGTTGTCAAGCGCCAAGTCTGCTTCAGGCTGATTCTCATCGAAATAAAAGCCCGGATTCTCTATATTTCCTCTCAATTCAGACACAAGCCACTGGTATTGAAAGATATCTGCCGGCGAGGCGAGCTCATTGGAGTCTGCACGATATACCGATACCGACATGTCGGCCCCGGCAGGAGAAGCGTTGACTGAGCTCTCTATCGCCACCGTCACTTTACTGCGTAAATTGTGCTGTAACCCATCCGGTCTGACGCTAATCTGTAATTTTCTCTGTGGGCGCTTGAAATATAAGCGTTCTGCAACTGGATTTCTGTTCGCATCAAAAACCGTTAAAACAGATACACCATCAGCCATTTTATCTGTATCTAAGGAAAAAGCAGCCGTTCCGTTACTAATCACAGACTTTTCAGCCAGGCTGATCTGCCCACGGCTGTGAACCACCAGGTAAACAGCACCGGAAGCATTGCTTTTGCCAGCGCCGACCTGCACATTCATTTTCCCCGTGCGGGCTACGTTCACCAGCATGTTATACCCTGCCTCAACTACTTTCGGAAATTCTGCTGATTTTACTGGCGCAGTGTCTTCCGGTATGATCTCAGCGCGGTACACGGTATTCGGCCGGGGTATGAACGAGAAGTTTCCGATACCGAATTTGAGCGGACTAAAACGGGCAACGGTATCTCCATTGGCATCCATAAGTAACCCTGAAAATTTAATTCCGGCACCCGAACTACAGGCTACACGGAAAGCCACCCTGTTCTCCAAACCTGCAATCAGGTTACCTCCCTCAGGAAAGAACTGAATGTCATAGTTTTCAGTCAATACGGGTTCAGGCGAGTCAGACGACAGGGAATTAACAATAGTCAGCTTCTTTTCGAAAAAGAGATCCGGGCTAAAATTCCTCATCCAACTGGTATATGCCCTTAATATATAATTTCCCGATGCCAGGGTAACAGGCAGAAACAGCGAGCCACTACCCGCACCATCCTTCAGTTCCGCCTTGGTCTGCAATACGGCGTTCTGATCCCTATCAAGTAATTCCAGATAGACAACCTTGCTGAGTTCGGAGATCCCGTCTCCTGAAGCCATTGTATTATATGACTTAAACCATAATAATTCACCGGCCAGATAAAAGTCCTTATCCGTATGGACAAAAATCTTTTCCTGGTAAATATCCGCCTGGTATTTATTGAAGGAGGTTTTAATCTGATTCAGCGTATTGTCCTGAGCCATACCCACGGTAGCTAATAACATGAATATGAGAAAACAACAAAGGTACTTTCCGGAATTTTTCATATATAATATGTTCATATATAACAAGGCTCTCAACTTTAATGCATTTTCCTACCAGAAAGAGGGCTTAACAGTACTTCCTCTAAGTCTGCAATCCAGACAACGGGGTACAGAGGCAAAATATCCAAGCTTTCTTGGGACGCTTGAGTTTGGATCATCCGGGCCATCTATGATCAGGTTTCGATCATCCCTAAAAAATCTTTCTAAGCTATCCCTCACATTCGGCACATAGATTTCACCACATTCCATTGTATTCCGCCAGTCTCCGGCTTCTGCGCTGGTAATAAAAATCCGTTTTTCAACCGGTGAGGCAGTGACCATAAAACCTATTACCGGCTCTTCCGGATCAGATACATTATAGATATTTCCTCTTACAGCAGAAGGCTGAGGATCAAATACTGAACCCATCTGCTCTGAATTTTTCCGCATCAACTCTAAAAACTCATAAGCTTCGCGCGGGATGGCATACTGTTTAACCAGGATACTATATCTGACGGCAAGCTTATCAGACCCATTTGGAATAAATACTAAAGGATAATTATCAATCCTATCTTCCGCCAATGCAGCAGTCGATGCAGTGAGTATATTGGTCGCTCTGGCATTTGCCCAGCATGCAAAAAGCTCCTCGATACCTGAAGGAGTCCTTTCAAAAACTCCGAGATTAGGAACGGTCTGTCGGACTCCATAAAATGACCGCTTAAAAGATCTGACTTCCCAGGTTTCATCATAACTCCACTGATAGTATTTAGTCTGATTTTCCGGATCCGCAGTGCTTACATATATACCCAATCCATTAGTCTGCTGGCTCCAACTTACTTGTATATCAGGTGAGGACCGGACACTCGAATAATCCGAGAGGTACTCAGATCCTGATGCCGTCTTTATCCTGAGGCGATATTTATTTCCCGGGGCAAGATCAAGCACGGCCGATTTATAGAGACCGTTCACCTCATGATACAAGGGATATACCGTATTATCGTCGCCCTCGATCTGCAGAGCAGCTCCTTTCTCCGGCTTGATAATGCCTTTTTCATCCAGCTTCATGCTACGGCTAAGATGCAGGCTGGTAATTCCGCTGGCATTGACAAAGCCTTCCACAATCAGGTAATTCTTATATCCGGATTCCAGGGTTGGGTCATAAGGTTCTTTGCATCCTGTCACCTGTATTAATGCAATAAATAGCACTAGCGCTCTTAATCCTTTATACATATAAATTATTACAACATGTATTCATATATTTTATCTACCAAAAATCAGGTTTCACCGTTCCGCCCCGCAGTCTGCAGTCGAGGCATGCAGCAGGGTATGCCTGCCAAACATAATACCTGTTACCATTAAAATCCACTAACTCCAGCTTATCTGCTATCTCATTCCTCCCATTTCTGAAATGCTTCTCTATTGCCGCATAATCACTAGTACGCAAGCCCGCTTCAAGGCAAAGCAGCGAACTTTCCCAGTTACCCGCTTCTTCGCTTGTAATATAGATCCTCTTTTCGGAAGCTTTTGCTGTAAAGACATAACCCACAGCAAGTTTATCAGGATCATGGATATTATGAATATTACCTTTGACTGATGAGGGCATGGGATCGAAAAGAGAACCCATCTGCTCCGAATTCTTTTTCATCAACTCCAGAAACTCATAAGCTCCACGGGGGATAGCACATTGTCTAACCAGGACACTGTATCTGACTGCAAGCTTGTCATGCCCGTTCGGAATAAACACCAGAGGAAAATTACTCACCCTATTCTCCGCCAGCGCTGCAGTCGTTGAGGTGAGTATATTGGTAGGAGTGTCATTAGCCCAACAGACGAAAAGCTCTTTCATTGACTCTAATGTCCTTTCTGAGATGGAAACCAGGGGGACGGTAAGCTTGACCTCATAAAGCGAGAGTCTCACTGATCTTACTTCCCAGGTTTCTTCATAAGTCCATTGATAATATTTTGCCTCACCTGCCGGATCCTCCGTATTTGCATATAGCCTCACCTCGTCATCCTGCTGGTCCCAGGATACCTCTACGGCGGGAGAATATCTGACATCCGAATAATCGGACAGGTATTCATCGCCCCCGGCTGTTCTTATTCTGAGGCGATATTTGTTTCCGGGAGAAAGTTCCAGCCACTCTGATTGATATAGACTCTTTTCTTTGAAAGTCAGGGGGTATCTTGTATTATCATCTCCCTCAATCTGCAAAACGGCCCCCTTTTCAGGTTTGATAAGACCAGCTTCGGATAGTTTCACACTCCTGCTCAACTGAATACCTGTAACTCCGTTCGCATTGATAAATCCCTCGACGATAAGGTAATCCTGCACTCCTGATTCCATCGACGGATCATAGGACTCCTTACATCCCGAAAAATGAATCAGGAAAGCAAGCGATAATATGATCTTCAGGCTCCGGATCATAGTTCAAAACCTGATATTGTAATTTATAAATGGTATTACACCTCCAAACACAGATAACTTATAACCCCGGATCTCCTGGTTCTCAGAAATAAAATATGTTGAATAGGCATTTTTTCTGCCCGTCATGTTATAAACCCCAAACGTCCAGAAATTATGAGTGGCCTGATTTACTCTGTGATTCCCGTCGATGTTCAGTGAAATATCCGTTCTGAAATAATCCGGCACACGGTATGAGTTTCTGTCGGAGTAGAGCGCCCGGTATGAACCCGAGTAGTAATATTTTCCGATCGGCACGGTAACCGGTCGGCCGGTACTGTAAGTTGCATTAAACGAGAAACTTATACGGTGTGATATTCTGAAATTACTGATCAGGGTCACATCGTGAGGCTTATCATAGTTTGAAGGATAGAATTCGCCATTGTTGATCACTTCTCCTGCATTGGGATCATCCTGTCGCAACAAGGTACGGGAATAGGTGTAACTCAGCCAGCCATTAAATTTACCGGTCAACTTCTTGACCATAAGTTCCAGACCATAGGCTTTGCCTTTGGTATTAAAAACAGCGTTTTCGATATCGTGGTTCATCACGATATGAGAGCCGCTTTTGTAATCCAGGTAATCCTCCAGACGCTTGTAATACACCTCTGCTGATGTTTCAATGGTATTGTCTTTAAAGTTTTTGTAGAGACCCAAAGACACCTGATCCCCATACTGCGGCTTAATGTTCGGATCGCTCAGCTTCCAGATATCCGTTGGTGAGATGGCCGTGGTGCTGGAAAGCATGTGTATGTACTGCCGCAGCGTATTATAGCCGGCCTTAACCGAAAAATCAGGAGTAATGGCATATCTAGCCGCCAGGCGCAGTTCCGGTCCATGATAAGTATTGATCACGTCGCCTTTATCATAGTTCTTCGTTCCGGTCAGGTTAGCAGGCTCGCGTGGCACATCCTGAGCATATTCATTAACCGTACCGGGTCCCAGGTAATTAAACATAGAATACCGCAGGCCAAAATCTAAAGAAAATGCAGGGCTTATATCGAAGCGGTTACCAAAGTATACCGCACTTTCAAGCGCCTGCTCCCTTTCCAGGATATCAGGTACTACCAACGATTCTGAACCACGGGGGCGATATTTCCCGGGATCGAGCTGGTAACGTATAGTGCTCAGGCCGAAATCCATGGTATACCGTGAATTCAGAAAATAATTAAAATCTGCCTTCAGGTTAAGCTGATGTATCCCGAAGTCGAGACTATACGAAGTAATATCTTTTTTCTCACTATGGTTATTATATGAATATTTATCCATTCCGCCTGTAAATACGCCTACCAGCTTTGGATTAAAGACATGTTTCCATTTCAGCGAAGCATTGAGGTTATTATATCCAAACAAAGTATCGGTATTCAGATTGGAAACATCATGGCTATGATATCCCGTAAAATAAAGATCGTTCTTCTCATTTATTTTATTGCTCAGCATCAGGTTGATGTCATTAAATGATGCCTTGCTTCCTTTATAAGACGCATCCTCAGGCAGCAGGTTCATCAGCCAGTTGGAATAGGTGGTACGCCCTCCCACGATAAACGAAGATTTATCCGGCACAATAGGCCCTTCAATATTGAGCCGGCTGGTTATAAGTCCCAGACCGGCGGAGCCTGTAATCTTTTTCATATTCCCGTCGCGACCATTGACGTCAAGCACCGAGGAAAGTCGCCCGCCGTAACGGGCAGGGATACTACTCTTATAAAGCTCGATATTCCTGACTATCTCCGGGTTGAAGGCGGAAAAAAGACCGAAAAAATGCGTGGGGTTATAGATCGTAGCATCATTGAGCAAGATAAGATTCTGGTCTGTTGCTCCCCCGCGTACGTTGAAACCCGTACTTGCCTCCCCTACCGATTGTACCCCGGGTAATGTAAGCACAACTTTGAGCACATCGGCCTCACCGAACACAGCAGGCACCTGTCTGATCGTTGCAATGCTGATCTTCTCCACACCGAGCTGAACGTCCCTGATATTGGCAACCTTATCAGCAGAAATGATCACTTCCCGCAGGGTTGTTATTTCGGGCTGCACATCGAGGTTTAGCTTCCCGCTGGAATACAGCATAATACGACGTTTGGTATCTTTTATTCCCATTCCTCTCACGTTGAGCGTATGCGACCCTTTGGGAAGTGTAAGGCTATAAAACCCAAACTGATCTGTAGTGATCCCAATGCGGGGAGCCTCGGTAAATATCGCCGCACCTACCATCGCCTCGCCGGTCTTTGCATCGCGTAAGATCCCGGACAATATGGCGTTACCGGTACTTGAGGCCGAGCGAATACCGATCTCATATAATTTATTCTCCGCATTAGCGATAGCCACTTCTTCTTCTTTTGCAGTACTCAGATCGGTGACAGCAATTTCCTGTGCGCCCTCCGCAGTTTGAGCTGCCGGCGAGAGCTGTGGGAGATCCGGATTAATTTTCCTCCCCCGGGTCAGGAAAACCCTGCCTTTTGCATCAATGGCATAACTAAACTCTGAATCTTTAAATAATGCATCAAGGACCTCACGCAGGGGTCGATTATTAACATTCAGGGTGACACGCAGGCTGTCGAAACGCTGTCGGTCGTAATAAAAGTGATAGCTTGTTTGCGCCTCAAGCTGCTTCACGAACTGTTCAATACCAAGGTTAATGAAATCACCACTGATACGCTGTTCCTTAATCTGGGACTTAACAGACAGAGCGCCTAAAATAAGGAGTAGAAATAAGAAGTATCGCTTAATCATGGGCTGATCTCATCGTAATATTCCACTAAACTGATCATTGCTAATTCGCTATTGGTGTTAAGTCTGCCCCCATCTCTTTTCATTCCATCCCTGAGTTTCTTCAGCTGCTGCTGTAATTCGTGTTTCTTATCGTCCAGCAGGTTTATAAGGCCGCTAATATTTCTATACTGATGATATACGCCATCCTTTAAAAGGAAATACTCACTTTCCAGCCTGCTGTAATTGGTAACATACTGGCTCTCCTGGATGACTTCGAACATTTTTTTTCTGTACCCTGCAAGCAGAGCAGTCTTCTTATCATACAGAACACGGCAAAAATCGTCCGTAGAAAGAGGTTTCCTTATTTCGGCCGGACGAGGAATAAAAAGGAAGTTCCCCAAGACAAAATATTGTACTTTGTTGCTGTTCAATGCTATTCTGGCATTCATCTTTGGGTGTTGTACGGCAACTTCGTTCGTAACGATGTCATACCACATGGGTACATCCTTAAAAAGTACGCCCTCATAAAAAACTTCCCCTTTCACAGCATTATCACTGCCATAAAACGGGAAACCGTCGTTGATGGGATAACGTGGATCAGCGTTTTCACTTCCTGTGTAGATGGCTGCATTGATCCCTAATGAGGCAGTATAATAAGACAGGACTTTGCGCATCCCCGAACTGTCCGAATCTGACGATACAATTGGCTGCGCAAACAAAAACGAAGGAGAAAATGTGAATAGCATCATGAAAAAAAGCTCTATTCTCCTCATAAAATAAATTCGCATAAAAGATATCGTATGGTTTTGATGAGTATGGATAGGCTAATTAAGGATTATATGAAGGTATTGAATATAAACGTGATCACCAAATTACCATTCTCCGTTCGATACCGAAG
>CAZFQV010000080.1:0-8572 GCA_964521175.1 uncultured Sphingobacterium sp. | reverse complement strand
CTTCCTCTGGCATTCTGGCAACCGCTGTTTGAATGACTTCGTCGCTAAGTTGTTCTTTTATTTCCCGGGCAAGCCGTTGCCACTCACTTCTGCTGAGCTGATTAAGAATATTCCGGTCTATGTTTCTCGCAGCGAGAGAAAGTATCGAAGGATCTTTAATATCCGCGTCAAAAGACTGAAATTCAGGAAATATTTTGCCTAACACCTTCGGTACAAGGCCATCGAACTTGTTAAACAGGGGATCACGGTCGAGCGAAACCGGCTGGTAGATAAAACCATCTGCTTTCTTGGTGCGCTCCCACATCCATTTATCTTCTTGTCTGTTATAGGCACCTATGAACATATCAAATAGTCTGTTCTTCAGGTAGGCTTCCGCGTCTATTTCGTCAGCGATATCTTCTCTTACTGAACGGAACATTTCGGATGTGCTCAGAAAAGTGCCGCTGATTCCATTCAGGCCGGCATTAGAATAGTCCTCAGTTTTCTCAATAATGCCCAACTTTTCACCAAACTGTTGAATGTCAGCACCTGGTAAGATACTTTTCGGCATGTAGAAAAGTTTGGGATGGGTGTGGGACAAACCGATTGCCTCAGCCATATCCGGGATCATTAATGCTCCGTAAGGATGAGCAGATGGAGCGGGGGCATTAATCGGATATTCTTTATAAGCCTTTTTAAAGCTCCCAGGGAAAAATACAAGGGCGTCGTCTTCAATTTTTCGAAACCGATAGATATTGTTGCCATCGCCCTGCAAAAGGAGATCGTCATTTTGTCTTCCGGCATCCTGCCTGAGAGGTATGAGTCCGCCTCCGAAAACACCGAGATCCAGTTGCTTTATGCTAATTGGAATAGCCCGGGTATCGCGATAATGCTCACCGAAGAGATTTCGCTTAAATTCTCCCGCTTTGAAGTCTTCAGCGGGGACCGCAACAATGATACGATCTCTTTGAACTTGGTCTTGATGTTCCTGACTCGAAGTGTGCTGTTCAATCCTGGTTTTCATCAGAATAGATCTGCGACTACCGCATGCCTGAACGAACAAAGCGCAGGCTATTACCAGTAAGTATTGGCCGGCCTTAATTTTCATCCGATATCAAATAATCCTGACTCATTGGTAGTTGTTTTCTATGTTAGCTTAGGCCAAGCTTATACTCAACTAATATGCCATAATTACGAACTATATGATGAAGCCTATGCTCATAGCTGGCCATATATTATTAAAGTAGTCAATACTCATGGATCGCCGTTCCTAATATGGATCATCATATTCATCAACTGCTATTTCAAAATTATCCGTGTAAAGAATGAAAAGACTAAACGGGCCTTCCTGGTATAGATTACAACTGGGCTCCTATATGCTTATTGCAATGCTGCAAAGAAGGTTTGAATCTATTATGCGTGCCGGGCTAATTCAGCTTTATTGCAGAATAGAAGATCCCCGGATTTCCATTCTCCTCCCGGATCCATGCTATTAACAGCCCGTTACCACTATTGGCAATTACGGGGTGATGATCTGGTTGTCGGCCATCGGTTATATCAAATTCCCTACTATTCCCGCTACTTAAAATTCTGAGGACAATCTTTGCTTCACTTGCAGGATGATGACTCATCGTCATTCCTTCTTTCATCTCCATAGAGGCTTCCTTATGAGTCTGTTCTGATTCCTCACAGACTAAAGCCAGGTCAGCATTAGGTAAAGTAATCATTTGAGGATGCCTTCCCGACCTGCTTAGCAGCTTGCGATCCTTGAAGTCTGTTGATGAATCGCTCAAGGAGCTATAATATAATCCTGTACTACTCCCACCTGTAAACCATACAGCATTGACCGAATTCGCTGTCATTGCCAGGGTGGGCCCTGAATGCGGGCAGCCGTCAATAGCCCAGTTGTCTTTACTGATAGCGATCTCCGGGCTGAATGTTTTTCCCTGATCCTTTGAAACGATATACGCCATATCACGCACCTGCCCACCTAATAGTTGCGAGGGAAAAGAAATGTCTCTATAGGCGATATGCATATTGCCGGCTTCATCTGTAAGGATATCTGTACGGCAGCATTCACACGTGCCTTTTATAAGACAGGAATCTCGTGTAAATCCCCTGTCTTTTTCTGTTCGTGCATAAAATAAGGCCGAGCCCTTAATCGTTTTCCCATAGCGTCCGTCAAGCCATACCGCGGCTATTCCCCCATCTTTTAGAGTAGTGACGTCGAAAAAGCTACGCCCATAAGAGTGAGAAGTATCTGAATGGAGATATTCCGGCTGTGTCCAGGTTTTACCATGATCATTGGAAGTGCTATAATAAATTGCGCCTGCGAATGGATTTTTTTCATCTGGAAATCTTTTGCCAAAAACAGCAAATACCGTTCCGTCTGATTTAAAAGCTACCTTCCCCATACTTTCCGCAGTGGGAATAATTCCGGAAGAAGCGGAGACCGTCATCGCAGGCTCAAAGGAAGCCGATTTCACATTGTAAACCGCATATTTTAAGCGATAAAGAGAATCTTTACTATCTTTTTCTGTCCAGCACAAAACCGGATTCCCTTTTTCGTCTGTAGTAAAGTAAGGATCCAGAGCAGTGGAGCCACTCTTATTGATTTCTTGTGGGATGATTTCGTTGCCTGCATTTTGTTTACAGGTCTGAAGAGACACGAGTGCGACTATAAGCACCATCAGTCCCGGGATAATTGTTTTCATAATTCTGAATAAGGCGGACGTCTAAAAAGTTTACTTTATTCGCCTGCAAAGTTTTGAAGCTTTGTGCAAAAAATCAGTGTATTTTTAAGGTATTCATTCTTTGTGAACTTTGCCGCTTCTGGTTTAGTTTATTAGGAGAAAACCTTTTAGATATCCTTGATTTAAAATATATATTTAAGATTGATGCCTCCATAGCTATTTCGCTCGGGAGAAGGATTAAAATAGGCGGCTTGCCCACCTCCAAACGAAACCGCGTTCAATGCAATGATTGAATTATAATTCTTATTTAGGATATTATCGAGCCCGGCAAAAATATTGATCTCGAAAGACTTACTTAACAGCTTCTTATAGCCCAATTTAGAATTCAGTACCTGGTACGCCGCATTATATATGGAATTGTCGTCAGTCACCGGAAGCCTGTCACTAAAAAACCAGGTTCCGTACAAGTATAACCCTGATTTTAATTCAAGATCTATGCCGGCATTAATAACCCATGGCGCGATTCCGGTCAGCATATTACCGTCATAAATCGCAGTTACTTTATTCTGCGAATCCAGCGTTTTATAGTCTTCAAACTTAAAGTCGGACCATGTCATGGCGAAAAAAGGCCTAAGACTGGCCATTTGGCTTTGGGCATCAGGTTTAATGATCATATAAGACAGCGCCAGTTCGATGCCATTATGGCGGGTTGCTCCTGAATTATTATAGATTGTGGTTCCCGGCTGTATTGATTGTCCGATTAATTCGCCTTTCATGTCCATCTTGAATATTCCGAGATCGTATTCAAATCTCGATTTTAGCAGATTTCCTTTGACGTTGAACTCATAATTGATACCCTTTTCAGCTTGTATTAAAGGGTTAACAGAGCCATCTGCATTGGTTATCTCGGAGCTGGATGGCGGAGAGAAGCCGGAGCTGACACTGGCATGCAGACTTAAATACTTATTGAGATTATGACTGAGCGCAACCCGTGGGCTAACCTGTGGGTTGAACTTTTTCACTCCGCTTCTGTTTGGCTTCAGATAATCACGTACGTTATAGGTCAGGCCGTTATAACTGAATCCCAACGTCAGGGTAGTTTTTGGATCGAAAGAGGTTTCAGATTGATAGAATAAGGAATACAGCGTGTTCCTGTAGTCGATATTAGAGCTAATTGCGCCCTCTAACCCCTGATTGTTTATATATTGTGTGCCTTTAGTCAGGCCTTCATTAAATTCAGCCCCCACAATGAATTTCGTGGGAAGGACTTGAAAGTCAGGGTCATAAATAAATCGGGTTCGCCCTCCGTAACTCTGGTAGTAATTTCGGAGATAAGCAAAAGGTAGCGGGTGATTCAGGTCATAGAAATAAGTAAAAATACTGGATGAATTGTAAAACTGATCATTAAACCGGTATTGCTGGCCAAGGCCGATACGCGTCCAGTTCTGATACCTGGCAGCGGCTTTATCCAGATTGGAAGGATTGGCCTGGGTCGGATTGTTGGCAGCCTGCTCCATGGTTAGCGGTCCTGGTATCTGTGAATGCTGGGTGGTCCTGTTAATTAACACGGTAATAATCCGTCTGTCGGTAGGAAAAAGCTGAAAGTTGCCGGTAACAAATCTCCGCATGTCATTACTATGCTCCCGATATCCATCATATTCCTGCCACCCATAGGAGGCATAACTATTCAATTTATCTCCACCACTACGGTAAGTTGTCGCCAGGCGATTCAGGTTAAATGCACCGCGTAATGCTGATACTTCGATACTTTGCTCTTGATAGGGCGATCGCTGAAGCTGAAAGTTGATTACACCACCTGTTCCGGCTCCGTATATACTGGATGCCGGACCTTTAATGACCTCAGCGCGACCGATACTATTCACATCGATTGCTTCGATTCGAGTCGTGCCGTCGGCTTCAGTTACAGGGATGTCATTGAGATAGAGCTTTATATTACGGATACCAAAAGAAGCACGAACACCGTTACCACGGATCGAAATGCGGGATTCTGAGAGCGTACTTTGTTCCATACGAACACCGGGAATAGCATTTAATGCCGACTGGAAAGAAACGGCGTTGCCACGATTAATATCCCGGGAAGTGATCAATGCAACAGAACCGGCGGTTTCTTTTTTGGATTGATTCCCGCTGAATCCGACTACCCTCACTTCATTTAAACTGACCGCATCTGCTTCAAGTTGGATATTCATGGTAGCTTTTTGATCATTCAGTCTGACTACCTGCATTTTATATCCTGTAAATACAACCTGGACCATCTTTTTTGGCTGAGCAGAATTGATTTCAAAGCGACCGTTGTTATCTGATACGGTGATCAATTCATTTTGGGCTGTTTTAATACTGGCCCCGGCCAGAGGCTGTTGTGTTTGAGAATCATATACATATCCGTTTAGGATATGATCCTGCGCTTTTGCCTGAAAAAAAAACAAAGCAGAAGCCGTATATAGTATTATATATCTAAAGAGTTCCATCTATAGTAAATTGAATAGGAAATGACTGGTTTAGAAGGGTTTGAGACCATTGACCAGTAATCCTTGTTTAATACGAGATTTACCAGGCAAACCTATGCCGTGGCGGATCAAATCATTCAATAAATGGAACTATACTTGCGGCGGGTGAAAAACAGAAGAAGGGCGTTGCGGTAAAACGAGATGCTGTTCGAACATGATATATTTCGCCCTCAGATCGGGAGGGAAAAGGATGGTTAGCGGCCTGCTTATCATGGCCTCTTGGAAACGGTATTTTTGAGACTGTTGATCCTGATTTTTCTCCTTCTCCTCTGCCTGCTTTATCTTTCTGCTTAGGTAGCATTTTCCGTTACAGTTGAGCTTGGGCTTGTCCTTATTTACACAAAGAACTGCAGCGATATAGTCTTTGTTCAATTCATATGCCGAGTAGATAAATAACTGGGTGAAGTTCGAAGTTATTATCGAGCATATTAAGACAATGGCTGTAACGCTCCTGAACATAGCAGGTGTAAAGTTAGCTTACTCTGTACTGGTAAACAAATGATTTGTTGGAAAGATTTATAACATAAGGCCCAGCTTACAGCCTGAATCAGACCCATAGAAAGTATTCTCGGAGACTAACCATGGATCTGAGGTAAAGCCATATCTGGTTTTTGCTAAAAAACACAACTAATTATTTCCCGGCAATTATTTCAGCGGACTATATTCGTCTGGTCTCAGTAGATTACCTTGCCGGTGGCAGTGACCAGCGAGCCGATCCGCACCGCATCGAAAATCCGTTCTTCAGAAGCTCCCAGCTTTATCAGTGAGTCTTCGTGAGCGTTGACGCACATTTCACAGCCGTTTACTGCGGAGATCACCAGGCTGAGAAGTTCGAAAAATTCTTTGCCTGTTACCGGCTTCATCATAATCTGCATTCTGATACGCGCGGGAATCTGGCTGTATTTTTCCTTTTGCGTAAAATGGCGAAACCGGTAAAACACATTATTCGAAGACAACAATGATGCACAAGCAGTTGCTTCCGCGATTTCCCCAGTATCTGCTCCAGCCTTTTCAGCCTGATGGGAGTAATAATTGCTAAGCAAGGTATTGGAATTGTTAACTGCTGTACTAAGCCCTATCAGCGCAGCTTCTTTCTCAGAGAGATGTTCTGAGTTGAGCGTGCTGATAAAGTTCAGCTTTAGATCACGTAGATAACGTGAATTACCTTTTTCTAATAAATCTAGTGTGGAATTACGATAAGCGGTATCCAAACCCAAGCTGCCAAGGAGCTCGCCTATAACTTCTGTACTCTCGTTCATTATTAATTAAATTAAAAAGACCCCAAATGTTCGGGGTCTTTCTGTTGATTTATTCAGAAAGCGTCTCCTGGCCCTTTTCCCAGTTGCAGGGACAAAGCTCATCCGTTTGCAGACCATCCAGGACTCTTATCACTTCTTTTACATTACGACCAACATTTAAGTCATTGACGCATACCCATCTCACCGTGCCGGTAGGATCAATGATGAAAGTCGCACGATACGCTACTTTTTCTTCCGGTTCAAGGATGCCAAGGTCGTTGGCCAGTGATTTTGAGGTATCGGCGAGCATCGGGAACTTAAGATCGCGGAGATCCTCGTGGTCTCTTCTCCATGCTGCATGCACGTATTCGGAGTCGGTGGATGCTCCAATCAGACGAGTGTCACGATCGCGGAACTCACCATATGCTTTATTGAATTCCGCAATTTCTGTTGGGCAAACAAAAGTAAAGTCTTTTGGCCACCAGAAAATAACTGTCCACACGTTATCGTCGTTGGTAAGATATTCAGAATTTATTGTATCGAATTCCTTACCTTTTTCTATACTTACTACCGCTTTTTTTTCAAAAGACGGGAATTTTTGACCTACTGTTATCATTGTTTTATTGTGTTTTGGAGATTTATAATTTGGTAGTACAAAGGTACGGTTTTACGCTTCCGGGTCAAATCAAGTTCAGAAAATGACAGTGGAAGGATAATCAACTTGAGGATGTTCTGACGAGCTTTTTCCTGGGGGTGTAGCCCGAAAAACTACCCCCTTAGAGTTGCATCAGCTTCTCGTTTAGACATTTGAAACTCACCTTTCATTAGATCGTGTTTGGCTACTCTTTACAACAAATATCACGAAGACACGTATACGGTATATAGGGTTGAAGGTAAATCATCCAATGGAGGCTATAAATGAGTTTGTATACAGACAAACATAAGAACAACACGAGTCGGGCAATTTCAAACAATCTATCGGGACATGCCATTAAGAGGTCTTCTTCAGGCTCGATTTTTCACAGTACGGCCACTCCTGGCCTTGCTGACCCCTCTGCTTCGGCGATCGTTCAACGGTATGTCGAATCGAGAGATAAAGTCGGGTTTGTTCCGCCCAAGCAAAATAACACCGGGCTACCCGATAATTTAAAGTCGGGTGTTGAAAAGCTTTCCGGTTTCTCCCTCGACGATGTCAAAGTTCATTATAATTCTGCTAAACCCACGCAGCTGAGAGCACATGCCTTTGCGCAGGGAACCGATATCCATATTGCTTCAGGACAAGAGAGACATTTAGCTCATGAAGCATGGCATGTAATTCAACAGAAACAAGGCCGGGTGAAAGCCACTCAGCAGGTAAGACAAAGCTTAAATATAAATGATGACGCAGCATTGGAAACCGAAGCTGACCGGATGGGGGTAATTGCTCAGTCTGCAGGGCCAGTGCAAAGCGTTTTTCAATCTTTAGAGTCATTGAATTCGGTTAAGTCATCGCAGCTTGTACAACGTAACCGGGGACGATTCTGCAAAGAAGTTTACCCTGAAGAAGTTGATTGAAATGCTTTTCGATGATCGCGGCAACTGCCACCGGGTAGAGGCAAATAATTTCTTCCAGAGAGGATTCGGGTTCTTATAATCATTTAGAAGGGGTCCATCAAAGTTATTCTTATTCGGTTACTCTTTTAAATACATGTTTCACTTCGCCATCGCCCAGATTAGTCCGGATCACGATTGAATCTCCGTAGAATTTGCCTTTTGATTCGAAAGGGCCGTTGCCAATATCAATTTTATAAGAAAAGTCGCTTCCCGAAATTTTACCGTCCATTAAAGGTATTTCACCATATTCAGAACTGATTGAGCCGTTCAGTACCTCACCTTCAGCTTTGAGGCGATAAGTTAATTCCAGCTCACCGTTGTCAAAAGCCACAGTGCCCTTATAAGTCCCTGTTAGATCGGCCGCAAAACATACCAGGGCAAACAGCGTGATTAATACAAATGAAATGGACGTCTTTCTCATGAGATTTTACAATTTTATTTAACATGAAATTAATCTAATCATTTGATATTACCTACGGTTGGATGAATTTATTTGACTATTTTTTATGTTAGCGAACACAGAATATCAGAACAATTATAA
>CAZFQV010000079.1:0-8621 GCA_964521175.1 uncultured Sphingobacterium sp. | reverse complement strand
ACTTGACTGGCATCAGGCCCATTTCCACCGCGCGGTAGCGCAGCGTGCGATCAATGCCGGTGATGGCGGCCACAATACCGGACTTCGTGGCCGGGCTGGTCTCGACGTTCTGGCTGGCGAACGAGCGCACGACGCTGTCAGCGCGCGGGCAGAGCGTGCCGGTGCCGCCCACCACCGTCATCATCAGCGGCAGCTTCGCCTTTGAATTATACGATACTTTTGGTTTTCCCATAGACCTGACCGGCTTAATGGCCAGGGAAAGAGGATGGTCGGTGGATATGGAAGGCTTTGAAGCAGAGCTCGAACAGCAGAAGTCGCGGTCGCGGGCGGCTACGGCAATCGATACCGGCGACTGGGTGATTGTCCATGAAGGGGAAGAAGTGGAGTTTACAGGTTATGATGAGCTGGAAGCCGAATGCAGGATCTTGAAATATCGGAAGATAAGCGCCAGAGGGACGGAACAGTTCCAACTTGTGCTGAACCGTACTCCTTTTTATGCCGAAAGCGGCGGACAGGTTGGTGATACCGGAAAGCTGGAAGACTCTACCCGATTATTTGAATACGTCGTTACTGATACCAAAAAAGAAAACGGACTGATCATCCATTATATGGATACTCTTCCTGATGAGCCCGGGGATATGTTTTGGGCAGTGGTAGACCCCCTAAAGAGAGCTGCAACAGAGAATAATCATTCAGCGACCCACCTTCTCCATGCTGCCCTGAAGCAGGTTTTAGGGAGTCATGTAAATCAGAAAGGTTCACTGGTCAATGCAGATTACCTGCGGTTCGATTTTTCGCACTTTTCCAAACTCAGCGCGGAAGAAATATCGCAGATCGAGCATATTGTGAATAGCAGGATTCGCGAAAATATTTTTTTGAAGGAGGAGCGATCTGTACCCTACCAGGACGCCATAGATTCCGGGGTGACTGCCTTGTTTGGTGAAAAATACGGTGATTTCGTACGGGTAATTACCTTTGATGATCGTTTTTCAAAGGAACTATGCGGCGGTACCCATGTTAAGGCAAGCGGACAAATTGGTTTCTTCAAGATTATTTCCGAGAGTGCCGTGGCCGCCGGTGTACGCAGGATTGAAGCGATCACCGCAGAAAAAGCAGAGAACTATATCCATGAACAGCTTAGCCTGGTTTCTGCACTGCGTGAGATGCTTAAAAACCCTAAAGATATATCGAAAGCAGTGGCTTCGCTACAGGACGAAAACCAACGACTAAAGAGGGAGATGGATAAAAATGTTCTGGAGAAGGCTGCCGGATTGAAAAGTACCTTAGCCGATAAAGCTGAAGCAATTGCGGGGCTTAATTTTATCGCTGAAAAGGTAGATTTACCTGACACCGATGCGGTCAAGGCTCTGGCTTATTCACTTAAAGATCTGGTCAATAACTTGTTTCTCGTATTGGCAACTGAAACGGATGGGAAGCCGGGAATTACGGTATTTCTGTCAGACAGCCTGGTTAAGGAACGGGGTCTGAACGCCGGAGCGATTGTACGTGAACTGGCGAAAGAGATCCAGGGCGGTGGCGGCGGACAGCCGTTTTATGCTACTGCCGGAGGGAAGGATGCTACCGGCATTGGCAGCGCTCTGGAAAAGGCCAGGAGTTTTATAAGGTAAGCCAGGACAGGTATACTCAGTAAGGCATAAAGCCTGACAGAGAAAAGGTGCTATTTAATAAGTAAGTATATTTACAGAATAAATAATCCCATTAAAGTTTGATGACAACCATTCAGGATAACTTAACCGAGAAGTATGAACTTGTAGTCGGACTTGAAGTGCATGTACAGTTATCTACGGCTAGTAAGATATTTTCAGCAGATTCCGCCGGCTTCGGAGCCGGTCCTAATGAGCATGTGAGTCCGGTAAGTCTGGGGCTTCCGGGAACCCTGCCGAAGCTTAATGCAAAAGTAGTGGAGTATGCTATAAAAATGGGATTGGCGACGAACTGCACAATTAATACCCATACTCATTTCGATCGTAAAAATTATTTTTACGCCGATCTGCCTAGAGGATTTCAGACCACTCAGGATAGTGAGCCTATCTGTAAGTTGGGTTATCTGGATGTACAGACTGCGCAATCTGTGAACAGGATCAGGATTAACCGCATACATATGGAGGATGATGCAGGAAAGAGCATGCATGATCAGGATCCGCGGAATTCGCTGATAGATCTGAACCGCGCAGGCGTACCATTGATAGAGATCGTTTCAGAACCGGATATCAGGTCGTCGGAGGAAGCAGCCATCTATCTGACAGAAATTCGGCAGTTGGTAAAATACTTGGACATCAGCGATGGAAATATGGAAGAAGGGAGTATCCGTTGCGATGCAAACATTTCAGTGCGGCTTAAGGGTGCGAAAGAATATGGCAATCGTTGCGAGGTGAAGAACCTGAATTCTATCAGGAACCTGCAGAAAGCCATTGATCATGAATTTATCCGCCAAATCAACTTGATTGAAAGCGGGGAGGTGATTGAGCAGAATACCCTGAACTTCGACGCCGACACCGGCCTGACCAGTCCCTTAAGAAGTAAGGAGATGGCTAATGACTACCGCTATTTCCCTGAGCCGGATCTGCCGCCTCTTGTTTTGAAGGACGAATATATTCAGGGGATAGCCGCTTCGATCCCCGAATTGCCGGGAGAAAAGATCCAGAGATACATGAGCCAGCTGGAATTGTCAGAATACGATGCTACTATCCTGTCGGCAGAGAGAGAGATTGCTAATTATTTTGATGAAACTATATTGCATACAGCCAATTATAAGGCTGCCGCAAATTGGGTGATTGGCCCTGTAAGGTCTTTTTTACAGGAAAATAACACCAATATTACTGTTTTTACCGTTCAACCTGCTGATCTTGCGGGTCTCATTATCTTAATCGATGCAGAGAAGCTTAATTATTCGGTCGCTGCCCGGAAGGTGTTTCCTGAGATGACACGACGACCGGGCACTTCCGCAGAGAAAGTAGCGAACTCTATGGAGCTGCTTATTGATACAGCGGACGACGAACTTGGCCTTCTTATTGATGAGGTGCTTGGAATCTATCCCGATAAGGTAAAAGAATACCATAACGGAAAAAAAGGGGTCGTAGGGTTATTTATGGGGGACATCATGAAAAAGTCGAAAGGAAAAATTAACCCACAGATAGCCAATAAGTTAGTAATAGAAAAATTAGAAAATAGAAAGTGAAGAAATTAATTATTCCAGCCTTAATGGCAGTCGGTCTTTTTGCAGGTTCTTGCAAAAACAATAGTGAACTGGTTATTTCCGGTAAGATTGAAAATGCAGGTGAGATAAAAAAGGTTTTGCTGTATGAAGCCGACCTGCTGGTAGATTCGGCATTCTTAAATGAAGACAGCAGATTTAAATTCAGAAGACTGGCACCAGATCCCAACTTTTATACCCTTGCGATCGGCGAGAAGAATTTCCTGGTTGTCGGAAAAAATGGTGATGAACTTGAACTGTCTACAGATTATCAGGATACAACTGACACCTATCAAATCGAAGGCTCTGAAGATGCCAAAAAGATCAGGGAGGTTACTAAGATTAACGCTGAGTTCGGAAAGATTTATGAGAATATACAGGAGAGATATGCTGCTGCAATAAATGCTAATCCTGGCGCTAAGGACTCCATCTTAAATGTGCTACTACCTGAATTCCAGGCTAATATGGATGAGTATTCGGTGCGTACGCTCAAGTTTGTACAAGAAAATAAAGACAATCTGGCAGGGTTCTTCGCCGCAGGGACCGTTGATCAGGAGAAATATGAAGCAGAATTGATCAAATATTCAGAAGAAATAGCGCCCCTCTTTCCCAAGAATAAGGCGGTTCAGTCATTCGTGAACAGAATGAAGGAGGTAAAAGTGGTGTCTGTCGGCCAGCCGGCGCCAGACTTTGAGGGGATGAGTCCATCGGGCAAGCCTCTTAAACTGTCAGATCTTAAAGGAAAATATATCCTTCTCGATTTCTGGGCTTCCTGGTGTGTGCCGTGCAGGGAAGAAAACCCTAACATCGTTAAACAATACAACGCATTTAAAGACAAGGGCTTCGATATTCTCGGAGTATCACTGGATGATGATAAGGGCGATTGGCTTAGGGCGATAACCTATGATAGTCTTAACTGGCACCATGTTTCGGAGTTAAAGCGCTGGGATAGTGATATTGCTAAGAAGTACAAGGTAGAGGGTATCCCGGCTTCTTTCCTGCTTGACCCATCGGGCAAGATTATTGCAAAAAACTTAAGAGGCCCTGAACTGGAAAAGTTTTTAGCGAAGACCATCAAATAGTTCTTTGATACTCGTTGTAAATCAGTAAATATGACTAGATGGATATAGTACGCTATTTTAACGTAAAATTTATCTGCTTATGAGTGCAGCTAAGCATAAGATTCTGATCGTTGACGATGAGCCGGATATCAGGGAGCTAATTGAATATAATCTGAAAAAAGAAGGCTACCAGGTTTATACTGCGACCAATGGGCAGGAGGCTGTTAGCGAAGCAAAAAGAATCCTTCCTGATCTCATCATTCTGGATATCATGATGCCCAAGATGGACGGAATAGAAACCTGCCGGATATTGAGGACGATGAGCGAGTTCAAGAATACCTTTATGGTTTTTTTGACGGCCAGGAGTGAGGAATATTCAGAAATAGCCGGCTTTAATGTAGGAGCTGATGACTATATCGTCAAGCCGATAAAAAAGCGGGCTTTAGTGAGCAGGGTTAACGCCATTCTGAGAAGAAACTCCTATCAGGGCGCTGAAGTAGAAGCCAGGCTGGAGATTGCCGATCTGGTGATAGATCGGGAGACCTTCCTGGTGTTCAGGGCCGGAGAAAGGATTAGTCTTGCAAAAAAAGAGTTCGAACTGCTTTACCTCCTGGCATCTAAACCCGGGAAGGTCTATACCCGTGATGCAATACTGAAAAATGTCTGGGAGGAGTCTGTGGTGGTGACCAACCGCACCATTGACGTCCATATTCGTAAGCTTAGAGAAAAGCTGGGTGACAAATATATCACTACCATAAAAGGTGTAGGGTATAAGTTCGAGCTAAAGGAAGAATCTTAGGCATTAGCGACGAACCTTGAACTTGCGTACCATTCAAAATCCCTACCTTTGCGATCTAATTTATTCTCAGTGAAGTTTCCCAAGTTTGCAGACCTTATCCTTTTTGAAAATGATAATTTAATTATTGTAAATAAGCCTGCGTTTTTGAGCTCGCTTGATGATCGCGAAGGAGGGGGACTTAATTTGCTGCGCATGGCAAAGCAGTATTCAGAAGATGCGCAGATTTGCCATCGCCTCGATCGCGAAACTTCCGGCATCTTGATCATTGCCAAAAATCCGGAGACCTACCGCTTTGTTTCCATGCAGTTTGAGCATCGCCAAGTAAATAAGGTATATCATGCTCTGATTAATGGGAATCATGTTTTTCAGGATTTACGGGTTGACCTGCCTATTTTAAATCTTGGCGGCAGGAATGTGGCCATAAACCGGCAGGATGGGAAAGCCGCCGAAACTATTTTTAACTCTCTGAAATATTATAAGCATTATACCCTGGTGGAATGCCGGCCGATTACGGGCAGGATGCATCAGATTCGGATCCATCTGGCTTCGCAAAGGGCGAATATTGCCGGCGATGAGATGTATGGAGGGAAGCCTGTGTTCCTTTCAGAAATAAAGCGCGGCTATCGTATCAGCAAACATCAGGAAGAGTATCCGGTGATGAAGCGCTTTGCGCTCCATGCCCGTCAGATTACATTGAAGATTGATGAGAATACGGAGAGAACCTTTGAGGCGCCTTACCCGAAGGACTTTGCTACTTTAATTAAGCTGCTGGATAAGTTTGATTTGTAAGGGATCTTCACTTAATTACAAATCGCTCTTCCTGGATTAAATCCGGACTCTTCCTTAACTACGAGCATTCTTTCCGGACCTGCTCTATCTATAAAATGTTTTTCCCGGACCTTCGCGGACCTGCTCCGCGATCTCCTGATTAGTTTTACGTAAATTTCGTACATAATGCGTTTTTATAGCTTTAGTGAGGAGACCCCGTGTCGTGGCACGGGGAGAGCACGAGGAGGGTGAGGGTAAGTTCTTCCAAAATTTAATCCGGCCCACCCTTAAATTGCAATTGCTCTTTCGAACCTGCTTTATCTATAAAACGCTCTTCCCGGGCGTAGACGCTGGATCTCCTGAATAATTACTAAGTAAATTTATTGCGTAAGCGGTTTTGTGAATTTAGTGAGGTGGCTTGTCTTGAAATGCGGTTTTGTAGTTTTAGTGAGGAGACCTCGTGTCGTAGCACGTGGAGAGCGAAAAATGTATCCCTCCCAAGGTGTCATCCTGAACGTATGTGAAGGATCTTCTCACAGCGTGTCCGCAATAAATATTTTGGGCAGCAATAGTAAGATCCCTCAGCGGTAAGGACCGCTTTCGGGATGACAGAAACTGAAGGAGCGCTTTCGGGATGACAAAAACTGACGAGCGCTATCGGCATGACAAAAAAGTGCAGCTCTCGTTAAACTCGGTTTTGTAGTTTTAGTGAGGAGACCCCGTGTCGTGGCACGGGGAGAGCGAAAAATGTATCCCTCCCAAGGTGTCATCCTGAACGTACGTGAAGGATCTTCTCACAGCGTGCCCGCAATAAATATTTTGAGCAGCAATAGTAAGATCCCTCAGCGGTAAAGGACCGCTATCGGGATGACAAAAACTGACGGATCGCTATCGGGAGGACAAAAACTGAAGGGTCGCTTTTGGGAGAACAAAAACTGACGAGTGCTTTCGGGAGGACACAAGGTGGGAGTTAGTCATCTTGCACCAAGATATTAGACACTTCATTTACCTTCAAACAACCATTTCCGTGGACGGATCGACTTCCCAACAACCAATTTGTGGCGTTTGATACTCCTGTCCTTGATCAATGCAAGTGCTTCATCTATCGAGTCTGTAACCAAATGCAGGTTTAAATCGGTGTCGGAAATTGCACCATAACGTCTCATCGTTTCAATGTGCTCAAGAAGCTTGGCATGAAATTCAGGACAAAATACGATGACAGGAAAATCCTTTATCTTCTTATTTTGAATCAGCGTTAAGGCTTCAAAATATTCATCCAGGGTGCCGAAGCCACCCGGCATAACGACAAAAGCATAAGAATACTTAACGAGGAGTACTTTCCGGATAAAAAAGTGTTTGATTTCCACCCATTTATCCAGGTAGTTATTATGCGATTGTTCATGCTCGAGCGTGATGTTGCAGCCCACAGATTTCCCGCCTACCTCTTTGGCGCCCCTGTTGGCAGCTTCCATTAAACCAGGACCACCGCCGGTCATGATTGTAAATCCCAGCTTGGCTATCTCGGATGATACCTTCATGGTAAGCTTATAGTATTCGTGATCTTCATTGAAACGGGCGGAACCGAAAATGGTAACACAAGGGCCTACGAAGTGTAGCGTACGAAAGCCTTTGATCATTTGCAACAAGGTATCTATTGTGAACTTGAAATCTTCTAAACGTGATTGCGGTCCTTCGAGGAATTTTATTTCTGACTTGGGTTTATCCATTATGTATATTTAATCTGGTATAAAGATCGAATGATCATTTTCGCTAAAATATTAATAATTCAGAGATGTTAACACGATAAACGCCATTATTAATGTCTTTTTTCAACATACCGCTACATCAACCTGCCGGTTTACCGGCGCGGGAAGGTAAGGTATATGAACGTTCACCGATCTGGCGATCAGGAAACTACCGGCAATGAAAAACAGAACGGGTATCATCAGACGGGGCGACAGAAATCGTCTTAAAACACCTGGCACAAAGGAAGCGAATAACAATAGGGGAGTAGTTCCTAAGCCGAAAAAAAACATAAAGCTGAAACCCGCCCACGGAGAGCCTGCATTCAGCGATCCGGCAATAGCCATATATACAAGTCCGCAGGGTATGAGTCCGTGCAGCATACCCGCAAATAGCCCACCATAAGGCTTGCTCATCCATTTCCCCATGAAAGAAGCGAGAGGGCCAAAAATCTTCTGATAGAGCTTGTCCGAACGAAGCTTCTTGCTGCCGGAGAAATGAAGTATAGCAATAATGATCAAGATGATCCCCGACACGAGACTAAGGGCCTCCTGTAATCCCAGGATGTTGAATAAACTACCCAGAGATCCCGCAAAGAAGCCCATGACCGAATAGGTCAGTATACGGCCCAATTGGTAGACCAGTTTCTGAATCACGCTCAGCCAGGCTGAACCTTGAAAAGGAATAGCCATTACCAAAGGGCCACACATCGCAAGGCAATGTAAGCTGCCAAACAGGCCGGTAAAAAAAGCTATGCCTAGGTAGGTCATGGTAACTGAATCTTTTCCTGGTATAAATAGTTATTAGTTCCGGTTTTATATTCAATACGAAGGAGCCATGATCCGGAGTTCAAACCAGCAGCCGGGATGATAACTTCCTTTTCCATTACCTTACTGGTAAATGAAGTATCCATTTCTGAATCTGCCAGCATTCGCAACAAAATCGAATAACTGACAGGCTGTGGAAAGGCAATTTCTATGCCTTCCGCTCCTCTGCTTACCCGGGGTATCATCTTATCACGAGCAGCGTTTTTCCT
>CAZFQV010000078.1:0-8675 GCA_964521175.1 uncultured Sphingobacterium sp. | reverse complement strand
GCATTGGCGATGAAAGCAGCCTGGTTAATATATACCAGCTGCCCGTCTGCTTTAGTATCGCCTTCATCAAACGTATTATTTTGGTTTTGATCGTGATAGACAAATATTTCGGCATTGCCTTGTTTTGGGTCTATCTTTGCAACGTTCAGCTTCTGAGTTATCCCCATTTCCAGGATACTAAGATTATAATGATTATAACGATTATGGTTTATTGCCGTATAAAAGCTTGTTTTAGGCATTACATCCAGTTCTGCCCGTCCGGTTAAATAAAGACTGCTCCCAAAAAAACTACTATTTACAAACGCCAATCCTAATTCCGTCCGGAGTTTATTACGAAACAGGCTTTTCTGTATGGACGGAACAATATTAACTAACATTGGAGATTCCAAATCTCTGATAAAATTACTTGCTGCCTCACCCAAAAAAAATGTCCCTTTTTGTATAGTAGAACTGAGGTTGAATGTGCCATTCCGGTAGTTAATATTAGCGCGAAAATGGAATTTATTGTCAGCATCAAAAGTCGATTGGTAAATGCCGGTCTCGGTATTGATCGAAAGGTATTGCTTATTGGATATCGCGTAGTTGAATGTATTATTCAGATTCCATGACTCCAGAGAATGTACTGCCTGAGCCAGGCCTTCAAACTGATATGAATTATTTGTTTCACTGGTATATACTGGCGACAATGATACATTCAGGTTTTTAAATACTGACCCCGATATCCCCGCCTCCACCCTTAAAGTGCTGAAAACCGGATCTATATATTGAATACCAGATAAGGATTTGGGTTGATAAAGGTTATAATCAACCCCGCCCCAGATATTAGAGTTGTCTTTCAAATAGGTGACTCTCTCATTAAAAGACAGCGCTCCCTTCCTAAGTCCGGGGTAATATCCTGAGCTATAATAATTCTGGCTATTAACCAACAGGTTTTTAAAAGTACCGTTGATATTCAATCCTGAGGCCACACCCGGCTTGACCCGACTACCATCATACTCGGTAACGTGTCCGGCGTTAAGCAAGGCCAGTATACGCATACCCTTAATTCTGTTAAACATGAGACTGTTGCCCAGGATTGCACTTCTCGAGTTTAAGAGCGGATTAACTTCATAAAGTGCTGAAGATGAAAATTGCACGTCTTTAGACGTATGGGTATAAGCACCCCAAGCGGCATTTCCCGATGGAAAAAATAAATTATTGTTGCTGCCGAAGAGATTCGAATTGGCATCAACATAACCCACCTCATAAGAATCATGGGTTGTTGTGTCATTCAACATCAGGCTCATTCCCCTGCCACTAAAGTTAATATCCATAGACTTATTGATATTGCCTGCCGTAATTCCGAATTTTTCATTGTGGAAGTTAACATAGGTGTTCCTTGCCATTGCAGGAGAGTAAGAATTTCTCCAACTTGTCATATCAAGGTTATAACCCAGCATTCCTGATGGAAGCTCAAGGCTTCCTCTTCCCGTCAGATGATAAGACTCATTCTGGGAATACATATTCTGGGCACTAACAGTAATACTATTCAGATTATAAGTATCACTGAGCATAGGATCACGGTAAACCCTCTCATTACGGGCACTTTGAACCTTAATGTATGCCATCCCAAAAATATTACCATTATCGTAAAGTCCGCTAAACGTTACATCAAAGCCTTCCGAATCAAACATTTTACGTGATATCGCTTTAGTGAATGTAATGAGAGTATCTCTAGAGGGCGCAAGCTCGAGCTGAGTAGTAGCATGAAATGCGTCATTTTCAAAAATGGAAGGATAACGGCTAATAATTGTCAGTTTCTGTGCCGTATTTCCCGCATTAATAATGCGGATAGGAACTCTGATCGAATCAGAACCAGGATCAAGTAGTATATTCGATAGCAGCGCGAACATATTGACATTCCTTTTGACCGAAACCTGGAGTACTGAATTTGCGCTTGCTAATAAATTATTCTCAGGATCAGATAGGAGAAAACGGATGAGATGTTCTTTTCCGGATACCGTATACTTAGTGACAAATATTTTAATTGATATAAAGGTACTGTCGCCCGGACCGAGTTCCACCGGGATATTATTCTTACTGATTAATTGAAGACTTGTGGGGATATCTATTTTTACAAATCCCTTTAGCACACTATCCTGGTCGTTCACAAGCTTCAGGGTAAGATCCAGAAGTTCCTCGTTGGTTGATCTGATTGAATCTAATGAAGGTAAGAGCATTACCTGACGCTGCGCGGACTGAGCGGATACTTCAGGCGATGTTAACCAGATAAACAATCCAAAAATGAAGAAGGAAACAATCCGTCGCGATATCAGCTGCAGAGCATAGTCTATCTGTTTTTGGATGCTGTTTTCCAAATATTCATTGGTCTGATTACTGTTGTTCTTCAATTCTCTGATCAATCGATACCAAAAACTATTGCGGCAAAGTCACGAATAACACCGTAGTACTAAACACTCCGTCTTTGCCCAAGAGTCTGTTATCGCCCGGAGTGGTAAAATATTTAAGATCATATTCTACAGTCTGATGCGTATAATCCGTCATCGGATTCGCGATAAGCAACTGATCGGATGTGGATAAGGCACGGGTATAAGTACTGACAGTACCGGTTGTATTTGTAAACTTTACTGCCTGTAAACTCACGACGGATACGGGTATCGTACTACCACCGGCCCCCTCCAGGCTCGCCCCGCCGGTTTTAATAAACACCTGATAAGGACTGTACCCGGTTATCTTCAGGCCCTTGGCCTTGCTGACTGAAACGCCGTTGGTATAATCGGCTATAGTATTGAACAACATACTGATCACATTGGCCGAGTTCTGAAAAACTACAGTATAGGTATTCGTACTGGAGTTAATCTGGAATGATATTTCTGCAGTCTTAGTTGAAACCAGTTGATTGTTCTGATTATACAGTGAAAAAATAAGATTGGCTTTGTAAGTCCCGTTGGGAACCAATAAATGATTACCGCCTGCAATCACGAAATCATATTTATGCTCCGTACCATTATAAGGCGTAAAACCTTTATTCGATTGATTTATTAAAGCCACATCTGTATTTGATAAGGTTATAGGATTGTTGGTAACCCCGATCTGAGCGGCGGTCGGCACGCCTGAGCTGACTCGATTAAAGCGTAAAGCAAAATTACTGACAGGAATAGAGTTAGCACCATTAACAAAATTTCCATCGGCCCTGACTTTTAGGCTCCACCCGGTACACCCTGCTGCATTGGGTGCATATTGAATGGTTAGCGCATCGGTAACCGTTTTGCCGGCCATTTGATCTGAATAGTTCGTAAATGTGTACTGATTTCCTGAATAAGCATTGATGGTTGCTCCTGTACAGGTATTGCTGTAGTTTACCTTAAACGAAACTCCCACATTATTATTAGTGGCCATAATGGTGCCGTTCTGAGCTACCAGGGTCAGGGTGAGTGTCGCACTAAAGGTACCGGTACCGGCCAGCAGATGATTCCCACCTGTTACCGTCATATTTAGCTTATGTACAAAATAATAGGATGGAGGGACGGTTAGAGCAGCACTTGTATTAATTAAAGAGGCGGGAGTAGTTTTACTCAACATCTGGTTCCCGGTACCGCTCACCCCTGATGGGCCGGCATCTACCGAATTAAAGCCTATCGAGACATACTGTGCAGGAATTGTGGCGGTCCCATTGGTAAAATCACCATTGGCCTGAACTTTTAAGGTCCACCCGGCGGGCAGGTTAAATCCTCCCGGAAAGCCCTGATATTGTACAAATAAATAATTATTAGTGGTGCAGCCCGCAGCGATATCATCCAGCGTATTGAATGTACAGTCAGTACCTTTGTAAAAACCAAGGCTCTGGGCGGAACTATTTTCCGAAAACAAGAGGAATAGCGCAGAAACCAACATGAGGCTGGTTCTTTTAATGCGGATATATATTCTTTGCGGTACGGACATGTTCTTATCGTTCAAACTCCAATTCAACTAATTTAAGTTCATCTTTATTGCCGTAATTAATAATGGCAGTAGCAATATATCTGCCCGGAGGCATTTTGGATGGTAAGGATTGCCTCACTGTACGTTTGTCTCCCGGTAGTGAAAACACATCCTGGTCGTTCAGCTTGGTTTTATTACCAGTTTGGGTATTCAGCAGTTCCCATTTAATTTTGCCCTCCATCCAAGAATTACCCGTATTCTCCAGTTTCAGTTCTAAGAACCCATCCGAATCCTTATTATCAGCAAGCACATCCGTGAAGTCAAGCACTTCAATACTTCTTTCTTCAGCCATAAGAAAGCTATGATAGATCTTAATGCCCATCCTAACGCTTACTTTTATAGAAGTTCCGTCAGCAGCACGTCCATCGCCGGGGTTCAGCTGGGTGAGGAATAACATCGCAGTATGGACCGGGACACTCTGATCGGCGTCAGCCGGGACGGAAAAAATAATATCCAGCTCCCGCTTTTCATTTGGTTGCAGCGTGAAGTAAGATCCGGGCATCACCTGAATCCAGGAAGCTCCTGAATTTTTCAGAGTTCCCGCATCATAGGTAACATTATTGCCCAGGGTATCATAATCCCAGTCATTAACGGAAACCCCAATTTCAAGCTCTCTGTTATTGGGATTGCTAACCACAACCTTTTGAATAGCAGAAGCCCCGGGTGCCAGTTTATAATATAGCTTTCCGGGGCTTACTGTCATGCCCACCTGTGCGAAAAGCTTATTGGCAGAACATAATAGAATTAAAAGAATCAGGTATCCGGGAATATTTTTCATTGAATATCTCTTTGGTAGTCTAAAGAACAAATTTAGTCTTTTATATACCTAAAGTATCCATCCCCGGATTTTTTACGGTTGTGTTACCGTATAAACTACAGGTATTACGTTAGCACCTACTGTTTTGCCGGCATATGCACCGTCAGCACCAATCAGGTAAGAAATATTAAACTTATTTGTTGAATTTGCTCCACTCCAGGAAGACTGGGTTGCTGTTACTATCGTCGCAGCAGTACCGCCGGATGCGGGCAGCGCTACACCTGACTGATAGGTTATACCCGTCGTATTACCCTGGTTGGTGGTTCCAATTGTTGAGGTCAACGCTACGGATCCTGCCGAAAGAGCGGATGGACCGGTTATCGTTCCCGCGATTGCTTTAATCACATAACCCTTCGAACTGATTACACTAATATGATCCGTTGCAACTGCTGTAATACCACTGGTGTACTTCGCTTCGGTATCAAAGTCAACAGTCAGATCCGCCGGTTGGGTAACCGAAAAAGAAATGACATCAGACAAGGTAATATTAAGGTTTGCCGTTTGAGCAAATGTTGCTGTACTTAGTACAGTTAATGCAAGTGTAATAGATAGGATGATTTTTTTCATGGCGTTTTGTTTTGTCTCATTTAAAGGGATACAGACAAACCATAGACCAAAGCTCTAATCGGGTTAAAAGAAGGTTTTAGAGTGATATCTCAAAAAAAACGGGGTTATTTCTTTCTCACATGGGAAAATAATTCCCCGTTTTTATGACTTTTGAAGAACCACCCGGATTCTGGTCGCTAAGCATATACTTTCTTAAGTTCTGAGATTGACGAGTGTAGTCGGGAACGTAAAATCCCCAACGTAATATTCAACTCCTCCGCTGCCTGAACATGGGTGTAGCCCTTGAAATAGACTAGTTCCAAAGCCCTCTTTTGTTCCTCATTCAAGATCTTCGTCATGTCTCTCACTCCAATTATTTCAGGATTAAATGAAGTCTGAAATTTCAGATCGATCTGCTGAGTATAATCCGACAGGTCATCGCAAGCCATTGAATTTCTATGACTTGAGCTTCGCAGGTAATCAATTGAGATATTTCTGGCGAGCCTCGCCATCCAGGTATAAAGTCTTCCTTTCCGGCGGTCATACATATTGAACGACTTCCATATTTTGGTGAAGGTATCCTGCAAGAGATCCTTGGCGACATCTTCGAGAACTACAATCGTCGAAATCACCTTATATAAAGACGCTGAATACATATGATAGAGAGCCGAAATAGCATAATCATCATTATTCTTTAAGCCTTCAATCAGTTTATCTTCCGACAATCTATATTTTTTATTTTTCCTTCCGACAGTCTGACCATCATAAGGAGGCGATACCAGTGTCATCATCTTTTTTGATTCTTATTACATAAAAATCGAATCCAAAGATGAATTTTAGATGAACTTTCAGAAAAATCGGATCTGCCAGATAGGGGCCCGACTATCGGCCCGGAAGCGTGGGGATATCGATCACTCGGTCATTCCATTCCGGATGACGTTCTAAAAATGACCGGATGTATGGACAAAGCGGAACTGCTTTTAATTTACGTTCTTCCAGATACTTGAAAACCTTTTCTACCAGGGCAGCCGCAATACCACGGCCCTCAAGTTCGGGAGGCACCCCGGTATGAACCAGATAATACTTGTCTGCCTTTGTTAGATAATCAATAAATGAGCGATGGCCATCAACGAATAGCTCGAAATGATGGTCTTGCACATTATTGATAATAAAACTGTCTTCGTATTTCATGAGCGATGAATTATTTCATAACAGCTGCTCGCACCATTTGCTCAAATAATCAGGCCACCCCAGCTGGCATGGCCTGATCTGATGGAAATGCTATTGAATTCTCTTGACCTCGACCCTCCGGTTAAGTTCTCTTCCGGCTTCCGTATTATTACTACTTATAGGCATAGTCTCTCCGAAGCCTTTTACTTCCAGGTTTCTTGAGTTAATACCAGAACTCACAAGATAGCCCTTTACCGCTGTGGCACGATCAACAGAAAGGGTCATGTTCCTTTGAGTGGTACCCTCTGATGAAGAATGGCCATTCAGGTTGAAGCGCATATCAGGGTGTTTCTTCATCTCCCTGGCTATTTCGTCAAGGATCGGATAAGAGGTTGTCTTCAATACGGCTGAATTGAATTCAAACAATATATTCTTATAATTAAAAGAAGGCTCTGCTGCGGCAACTTCAGGACATCCGCCGTTAGAGGCTGGCCCGGGCTTATTAGGGCAATTATCTCTCGAATCAGGAATGCCATCTCCATCAGAATCAACTTCAGCAACCGGCGCTGCTCGTGGGGTCTCCTGCGGAGCCGGCTGTGCGGGCACGGGAGGAGCCTGGGTAATCAATTTCTTTGGTTTACATGCACCCAGCAATATGACCGCGATAAACAATACAAGGATCTGTAAGATAGTTCTGGAATTTCTCATCTGAATGTTTTTAATGGATATAAAATCTAAAACTAACACTTACTGTTAATGCTTGCAAGCCTCGGGATAGAATAAAGGCGGTAAATTATCCACATGATGTTAATGAATTAATTTGGCTAATTAGTCAGATGACCTATCGGGAAACAGCATTTTATCAAATAGTACAGTCAGGTAAGCATTGGTCTGCCGATATAATCCTGCGTTTTTCAAGAGCTGCTTTTCTGTTTGGACATATTTGCCGGGGATCAGATCTTGCCTGGAATGAGAAAGCATGTCTCTTAGGGTATTGGGGCTGGCTTCCAGATGAAACTGCAGGCCGAGAACATGCTGCCGATAAATAAATGCCTGATTAGCGCAGGCTTCTGTATACATTAAACGCTCCGATCCTTCCGGCAGATCAAAGGTATCATTATGCCAGTGCAGAGCTGGAAAAGACTCCGGAAAACTTTTGAACAGGGTATTCTGCAATGCTGCCGCGGTCAATGAAACAGGAAACCAACCGATCTCCCGTTCTTGAGCCGGAAAAACTTTTGCTCCTAGGATTTCAGCGATAAGCTGTGCGCCAAGGCATATCCCTATAACAAATTTATGAGCCTCTATAGCTAGCTTTATCAGCTTCTTTTCGGATTTCAGCCAGGGGTATAAAGATTCATCATACACACCCATAGGTCCGCCCATCACCACTAAGCAGTCAAAGGCTTCTATGCCAGGCAGGGGCTGGTGTTCATAAATTTTTGTGCCTGTAACTGCGCAGCCATTACGCTTAGCCCAGGTCTCAATATATCCCGGTCCCTCAAAGGAAATATGTTGCAGGTAATGAAGCCGGTACATCTTCATTAAGAATAGGATTTACATTGTGGAGTCCCAATACCCCAAAGCTGATTTTTTAAAGTTAATCAAATGTATGGGCATCCTCCTAAATAACTTTGCTATAGTTGATTCAAGCAAGTTCTATACTTTCGTTCATCATCAATAGTATAGGTTTTAATATAATTAATAGGGAACCGTGTGCAGATCATGGACTGTCGAGCAAGGGTAAGTAACACTGTTTTTTGCCTCTTATATCCACTATGGGACAGATGGCGGGAATATCACGAGCCCGGAGACCTGCTGCGTACTCAATTGACAATGCTTTCGCGATAAGGGTAAAGTCGGATCCGGTTGTTATTCAAAGTCGGATAAGATTCTTTTAGGTGGTTACCTCCGAGCTAACCCTCTTCTGTATTCCATGTTGTTCCAAAGGTATTTCAAGTTTTGAAAAAGAGCGATTAACACCCTGGCTATTGTTCAAGGTGTTTAATATTTTTTAGTATTTTGCCTGTCATTAAAAATAGCCTGCAAATGAATGGCCCGACTGAAGGGCGTCAGGATTTAATAAAGATGATTCAAATGGAATTCACCTCCTTATATTCATCAATTAGCGCATAATGAACATCGGAATCATTGGCCTGGG
>CAZFQV010000077.1:0-8688 GCA_964521175.1 uncultured Sphingobacterium sp. | reverse complement strand
TATGGTTTCCCGACGAAAAAATAAAAGCGACTGTAAAAGATCAGACACTCAGTTTCGCTGAGGGGAATATTGAAAAAAATAAAGGCGAGCTGGAGAAGTTGATCTTAATCGGTGCCTTATGTAATAATGCCTCGTCGACAGAGGAGGATAACAGAACCAAATGGATCGGCGATCCGATTGAAATTGCATTGGCCCAGCTTACAGAAGCATCCGGCGCATCTCTCGAAGAGCTCAAAGCTGAGTACGAACGTATCGCGGAGACACCCTTTAGTTCAGACACCAAGCTGATGGCGACTTTGCATCAGAGTATAAACGGGAATTTTGTAGCCGCGAAGGGTTCTACAGAACATTTGTTAAGAAAATGTAATCGGTTTCAGACGGGAGAGAGCGCGAAGACGCTCACGGAGGCCGATCGAAAAGAAGTTTTGGCAGCATCTGAAGCGATGGCAGGCGAAGGCTTACGGGTTTTGGCGTTTGCGTATCAGGAAGGAGCTGAAATAAACACCGAAGATTACCTGGATTCACTCATTTATGTTGCCATGATTGGCTTTTTAGACCCTCCCCGACTAGACATTAAGCAGGCGATATTCTCTTGCAGGCAAGCCGGCATTAAGGTGGTTATGATTACCGGTGACCATCCCTTAACTGCACTTAACATAGCAAAACAAGTAGGTCTGGTAGATGGTGACGAGGAAAACACTGTCACCGGAATCAATATTCCGGATGGGGAATCTCTTTCAGATGAATGGAACACTAAGATACTGGATACCGCTGTATTTGCCCGGACAACACCTCAGCAAAAGCTGGAAATTGTCGGGGTTTATCAGCAAGCCGGAAATATTGTCGCGATGATAGGCGATGGAGTAAACGATGCACCGGCCATTAAAATGGCAGATATCGGCATCGCGATGGGCCTGAGAGGTACCCAGGTCGCCAAAGAAACCGCCAGTATTGTATTAAAGGACGATTCGTTTATATCAATTGCAGAGGCAGTAGCGCATGGAAGAGAAATATTCCAGAATATACGAAAATTCGTGATCTACCTGGTATCCTGTAATTTAAGTGAAATATTCGTGGTAACCGCCCTGGGATTTATCGCATCCGCTTCTACTTTACTTCCCTTGCAGATATTATTCTTAAATATGGTGACTGATGTATTTCCGGCGCTGGCACTTGGTCTGGGCAAAGGAGATGAAACTATTATGGAACGGCGGCCGAGAGATGCTAAACTCCCCATTGTGTCAAACAAAGATTGGATCACCATCTCTATTTATTCCATTACCATGACATTTGCCACCCTCATAGCTATAGTTTATTGTCGGCAGTTTATTTCCTCTGATGCAAGAACTGTCAATAATGCCGCATTTATTACGCTCGCATTTGCTCAACTTTTCCATGTGTTCAATATGTCTTCCGCCCATTCAAGGCTCTTTGTAAATGAGATTACCCGGAACAAATTTGTATGGATGGCGCTGTTAATTTGTACTGCTCTTATGGCATCAGTTTACGCGATCCCGCAAATGCGATTAGTGCTCGGATTGGAGGTGCTGACTGCTGAGATATGGTTGTTGTCCATCCTGGCAGCATTAATTCCATTGATATTAGTGCAGTTATACAAAATTGTTTTTGGAAAGAAGGGTAAAGACTAATCTTCGGATAAGGAGGTTATAAGATCTAATTTAAGTTAGAGCTGATCTCTACCGGCGCTAGTCCGGTCTCAACATGCTTTTGCAGAGTTATCCAATTAACATTCATTATCCAAAATAGATCTTCGCTTATGCCTGTAAATCGCTTATATTTAATCGGCATCGGCGGTTTAAAGTTAATTAAGGTCAAAATGAACTGAATTAGCACTAATTTTACACAAGCAACAAGCTTAAAGATATGAGTGAAAAGAAATTTAATATCGCAATATTAATTGATGGAGATAATGCTCAATCCAAACTTTTAAAAGAAACTATCGAAGAGGTTTCAAAGTACGGGAAGGCAACAATAAGAAGGATATATGGTGACTGGACTTCACAGGCAATGAATTCCTGGAAGGACTTGACTAATCAATACTCGATTAACCCGATGCAGAAATTTTCATATACCAGTGGAAAAAATTCGACCGACGGTGCCCTCATCATTGATGCAATGGACATCTTGCATAGCAAAACTGTGGAGGGTTTCTGCATAGTCTCTAGCGATAGTGATTATACCGGTCTGGCAAAACGAATTCGGGAAGAGGGCTTATTTGTCATGGGAATTGGGGAAAAGAAAACTCCCGCGGCGTTTGTAAAATCGTGTGACATATTTACTTATACCGAAAATATATCCGGAAAAGCAGTGGATAAGCCAACGCCTGCACCCGAAAAAGCTAAGCCAAAATCCACAGAGAAGAAAAGACCTCCCAAAGATAGTGCGAAAAGAAAGGCCAACATCCTATCAAAAAATGATGAAGAAACGATTTCTAAGGCTTTCGAGATCTCGACCAATGAAAATGATGTAGCTTATATTTCCAAGCTAGGGGGTAACATCAGGAAGATTGACCCGAGTTTTGATGCCAGAACCTATGGCTACTCCTCTTTGTCTAAACTGTTTGAGAACCTGCCCGACTTTGAAGTGATAAAAAATGAAGTGGGCGAACTAAACCATCCTTTAGTTAAAAGAAAATAATTTCGGTAAGCACAGATAAGCCGGACGGAGGGTGATCAGCCACGCCTGAGGTTTGAGCTTTCCGATACTTCCCGACTTGAATTTAGAATGATAAGCGTAGTAGAATGAATAAACCCGGCGACACTCGTATCAGCTACAAGGGTAAGATAGTGGAGATACAATCCAACTTGGCCTGCCCCCACTGCGGACATGAGAAAGCGGAAATCATGCCGACGAACGCTTGTGTTTATTTCTATGAATGCGAACAATGCGAAAGGCGACTAAAACCTTTGCCGGGCGACTGCTGCGTGTATTGCAGCTACGGTTCGGTGAAATGTCCACCTATTCAAGCGGGAGAGAGTTGTTGCTAGTGTACAGAAAATATAATTGAAAGTATTTAGCCTTGGGTTTAAAAACGGAACTCAACAAATTCAAAAACAGCGAAATAATGACCGAATTTTGGGACGAAGCATTCAAGGAAAAAGGAGAGATGTGGGGTTTTGAGCCCGCAGCATCCACCGTATGGACCAATGATTTCTTTGTAGAGCAGCAGGTGAAAGACGTACTTATTCCCGGTATTGGCTATGGGCGTAATGCCCAAATTTTCAGAGAACATGGAATGACCGTCACCGGAATAGAGATTTCCCAAACCGCCATTGATCTAGCCCATAAGCATTTCGGCAGCAGCCTAAAGATTTATCATGGCTCTGTAACAGACATGCCATTCGATAAAAATCTGTATGACGGGATATATTGTTATGCTTTAATTCATTTGTTAGACAAGCCTGAGAGAGAAAAGTTGATCCGGGATTGTTTTAACCAATTGCGTGACCAGGGTTATATGATTTTTGCGGCTGTGACAAAGGAGGCCCAGATTTATGGCCAGGGACCTTGTATTGACAAAGATAGGTTTGAATTATTCGGGGCGGTCAAGATGTTCTTTTACGATCGGGAGAGTATACAGGAAGAATTCGGCGATGCAGGAATAGTTGAAGTAGCAGAGCTGAACGATGTCTACCCCTTTTATCTGATTAAGTGCCAAAAGAATCAGTAGAAAACTTACGCTAATGCGGATTAATCTTCGGAACACTGTAGAACGATCCTCAGCGCTGAAGAACGCACCCCCTGTCATGCCGAACCTCACGTTTGTCATCTCTCGTATGTGAGAGGTCTTCTTACAGCTTCCACGGGGTTACATTCAAGCTTACTGCTGGAAGTTCTTGACCTCCGACGGCTGGGAGCAGACAAAATCATATAGAGCAACAATAACGAATTATTTCTATTTACTTTTGCATCATACTATACAAGAGAGATATGCGGAGATAGAGAATGGTCAAGACCCTACTGAAATATCTGGACAGAATTAATCAATGGCGTAAACAGAGAATATCTAATGCTAATTTTTTAATCATAGCCGCCGCTGTAGTAGGAGTCTTGGGAGGAATAGCGTCCTCTGTGCTAAAGCAGCTTACTCATTTTGTCGCTAACTTTCTTCAGAACGATCTTCACTGGCAATACAAATATTACCTCTATTTTTTCTTCCCGCTGATAGGTATTTTATTAACGGTTTCATACATCCGCATATTTATTCGGCGTAGTAAGTTCCAGCATGGCATACCCGCCATTCTTTTTAATATATCACACAATTCCAGCAAGCTCGATTTCCACAATATTTATAGTCAGATCATTTCCAGTGCCCTTACCGTTGGCCTGGGTGGATCAGCCGGCTTGGAAGCCCCTGCAGTGGCCAGCGGCTCATCGATCGGCTCGAATATTGGACGCTTCTTCGGATTAAATTACCGTGAAACAACCTTGCTTTTGGCATGTGGCGGAGCCGCTGGTATTTCCGGTGCCTTCAACAGCCCGGTGGCAGGGATGATCTTTGCTATTGAGGTAATCATGCCGGCATTCTCAATTCCAGCTGTGATTCCCCTGCTTATTGCTTCCGCTATCTCCTCCGTAGTGTCAAAGTTCATTTATACCGAACCGCTTTTTGTGCTGGTAACTAAGGGATGGGTAGTAGATGCCTTTTGGTATTACATTGTATTGGGGATTCTTGTCGGTCTATATTCTGTTTATTTCAGTCGCTTAAACAGTTATCTGTTTTCGGTATTCAGAAAAATAAAGAGCCAATTTAAGAGAGCCTGGATTGGTGGTATCATCCTTGGTGTGCTGATTGCACTCCTTCCTGCTCTTTACGGCGAGGGTTATATTACAATACAGGAGCTGCTTAACGGTAATTATCAGTCACTATTAGCTAATAGCTTCTTTTCTAAATACCAGGAGATAGGCTGGGCGCTGGTATTGTTTGGAGCACTCTCTTTGGTAGGGAAAACATTTGCCTGCATCATTACGATGGGTAGTGGTGGCAACGGCGGTATGTTCGGGCCAACGGTGGTTGTAGGTGGCTTAGCGGGTTTTGTATTTGCTTTTGGACTAAACCAAACCGGGATGGCAGACTTAAATGTGACGAATTTCATGATCGCGGGTATGGCTGCTTCAATCAGCGGCGTGATGCATGCCCCCCTGACGGGTATATTTCTGGCGGCCGAGATCACAGGTGGATACGTATTAATGGTTCCTCTGATGATTGTTTCCGCAATAGCTTATTTTATAAATAAAGGAATATTAAAGTATTCGATCTATACCAGTGATCTCGCAGAGCAAGGGAATTTGGTGTCGCAGGGCGATAAGGATCATCGGGTATTAAGAAAGATCAAGTTGAAATACCTGATCGATAAAGATTTTGTAATCCTTCACCCCGATGATACGCCCAAAAGCAGAAGCGCCGACATCGTGCATACCACTAAAAATATTTTCCCGGTGGTTACCCCGGAAGGAGAACTCACGGGTATCTTACACAGTGACCAGTTGCTTGAACTTTTGGTGAGTAATAAAAAGGAAGACCAAAACCGCTTGATCAAAGATATTGCCCCTCCTCCCGACAGGAAGATTGATGTCAATACACCGATGTTTGAAGTGATGCGAATCATGGAAAGCCAGGGCACCCGTATTCTTCCGGTTACCGGACCCAATAATTCTTATCTTGGCTTCGTGACGAAAAATGCGATTTTTAATAAATATCGCCATATATTAATCAGGCAGGAAGATTACATGGAATAATATGAAATTTCTCTCAGGCGAATGTTTAAATAAACCTCCGGAATTGCATTTTATTTATCCAGGTGTTTATATTACCCTTAACATTAATTACCAACCTAAAAACCACATCAAAACCGATCAATTCAATGAATATAGACATAAAACCCATCAGTCGCTCCGGCCATTTCCCACTATTTGAGCAACACGATTACACCAAAATTGCATAGCAGGAAATGTGGTGGCAGTATTTATTAGTTTTTCTTGGAGCTCTGCTATTTGATATAGCACCTTTTCCTTTCCTTCCCGCCTTTACGATCATGTTGTTTTTGCAGATCGTTTTTCAGCTTGACGTCTGGTTAGTGATAATGACAGGCTTACTTGGGTCAGTATTAGGCAGGTATATCCTGCTCTTGTATGCCCCATTAATCGCAAATAAGTATATAAAAGCGTCAAAGAATAAAGACATTGAGTTCCTTGGAGAAAAAATGAAGGAGAATATATGGAAAGGGCAAATGGTCATTCTTGCGTATTCATTATTACCACTTCCAACTACCCCGCTTTTTTTAGGCGCAGGGATTTCGAAATTAGACGCCAAGTATATCATACCCTGGTTTTTGCTGGGCAAATTTGTCAGTGACTCTGTCTTATTGCATGCCGGGAAATTTGCGTCGGAAAATACTCAGAGTATAATCGATAACGCATTGTCCTGGGAATCTATAGCAAGTTTATTCCTGAGCTTGCTCATGCTTTTCGGCCTGTTTTTTATAAACTGGCGTGCTCTAATTCAAAAGAAACAATTCGTCCTGAATTTTAAGATCTGGAAGTAAATTTCCATAGATGATACGTGGATAAGCCTTTATGTGTATAGAGTGCGAAATGCGCAACCTAACCCTGTTTTCCATAAAATGATCTTAAAGATTTTTTTTACTACATATAATGAAAGAAAAATGTGGATCGTACTTTTTAATTTATAACTTTGAATTAGTCTAAATAAGAATAATAAAAAGTAAATCAAACGAAGGATCAATGTTGGATACTTCCACTTTTAACGTCATCGAATGAAATGAAGCTTTTTTTATTTTGGTTAAATATGTTTTAAGCAAGAAAAACAAACCGACATGTCACATAAAACAATAAATACCGATCAGGGCCATTGGATATTAGCCAAAATGGGAAAAAAGGTCTTACGGCCCGGAGGTAAGGAGTTGACCCTTAAGCTTATTGATAATCTCAATATCATGAAAACAGATGATATTGTAGAGTTTGCACCCGGATTAGGGTTCACGGCATCGGTTGCTTTACAAAAGCATCCGAAGAGCTACACAGGCATTGAACTCAATGAGGAAGCAGCGGAACTTTTAAGAAAAAAAATTAGAGGGTCAAACGAAAGGATCATTATTGGTAATGCGGCAGATTCGACCCTTCAGGGAGATTTTGCAGACAAGGTCTACGGAGAAGCGATGTTAACCATGCAGGGTGATCATCGGAAGTCAGAGATTATTCGTGAAGCACATCGTATATTAAAGAAGGGTGGATTATATGGTATTCATGAGCTTGGCTTGTCACCTAACGATCTCAACGAAGAGGTAAAAGCAGACATACAGAAGCAGCTCGCTCAGGTGATTAAAGTTAACGCCAGGCCATTAACCCAAAATGAATGGATTGTTTTATTAGAAAAGGAAGGCTTCAGGATCGTGCAGGTAGAAACCAACGCGATGTCTTTGCTGGAATCAAAAAGGTTGCTCGATGACGAAGGCTTATTTAGAACACTTAAGATCGTATTCAATATTTTGACTCATCCCAAGGAACGTAAACGGATAGTAGCCATGCGTGATACGTTTAGAAAGCATCAAAAGCATTTGAATGCCATTGCCATCGTTGCTGAAAAGGCCTAGGCCTGATTTATCCTGTCGGTATGGTCGATGTGCATTTGCATACCTAAAACCACATCGCAGGAAATAATGGGTTACTGTAAGTCCTATTCTGCGATTGTAAAGCCGTTGGTATTTATAAGGCAAGACTTTTCCGCCTAACCGGATCGTCTTTTTCGACAAATAAATATTTCATGTCACCTTTCAAATGTGAATAATTTTCCCTAATATTGCAGTCCGATTTTTACGGGCTAGAAATCGACTTTAAGAGCTTAAAATCATGGATTTAGTAAAATTTGTTGAAGAGCAGGCGGTAGTTATAAATGACGTTCCTGCATTCAAAGCTGGTGATACCGTTAGCGTTCACTATAAAATTCGCGAAGGAAACAAGGAACGTATCCAAATTTATCAGGGTGTGGTTATTCAGCGAAACAGCACCGGAGTTAACGAAACTTTCACAGTACGTAAAATGTCGAATGGAATTGGCGTAGAGCGAATTTTCCCTATTAATTCACCAAACATCCATAAGATTGATGTGAACAGCCATGGAAAAGTACGCAGAGCTAAATTATTCTACCTGCGTGGACTGACCGGTAAGGCAGCTCGTATCAAATCTAAAAGAATATAAGTATTCATACCGTTCCATAGACCTCTCTGATCATAATCAGAGGGGTTTTTTTGTTTAGACACCTCGTGTGTTTCTATAGCTTTTTCAATTTTATTGGATAAGCTGAACATTAAGATGTATAGTTTAGGAAGCCATGAGATCAGATAGCAGGACCATGCTTACTGACATTTTGTGGTAAAAGGTGGGCCGACAATAATTATCCCATACTATCGAGGCGCGAAGACCCCCTGGTAAATACGGAAGATGATAATTATGCCATCAGTTTATTTCTTCAAATGAGCCAGGATGGTGATGCCCCCCTTAACCGTTTGTCCGAGTTGAACATCTACCACGCTATTCAAAGGCAAAAACACATCCACACGAGAGCCGAATTTTATAAAACAGAATTGTTCTCGCTGTTCAGCTTGTTGTCCCTCCTGGGAGTAACAAACAATCCGTCTTGCCATCGCA
>CAZFQV010000076.1:0-8794 GCA_964521175.1 uncultured Sphingobacterium sp. | reverse complement strand
CAAAAAAAAGGGACCCAAAGGAACCATAGTACGATAGAAAATTATCCCTGCGGGGCAGGAGATGGCTTCTACGCCAAAAATTGTAAAACTGGTAAGGGATAAAGTAGTGCTTGAAGACCAATCAGCCAAGCGTACTACCAAAACCGTTGTTTCGGGAGGTAAGACGTATAAGGTAGGAATCATTCAACTGCCGGCATTTTATGCTGATTTTCGGGCTATGCAAGCCGGAGATGCTAATTATAAGAGTACTACCCGTGATGTTGGGTTATTGTTAGACAGTCTGAAGAAAGAAAATGTTGATGCGGTTATCCTTGATCTAAGAAGTAATGGTGGCGGCTCTTTGCCTGAAGCGATAAGCCTCACAGGCTTATTCATCAGTAAGGGTCCGGTAGTTCAGGTGCGCGACCGGAGGGATAGAGTTGAAGTGGAAGAAGATAAAGATCCGTCAATAGCATGGTCTGGCCCACTGGGCGTGATGGTGGATAGGTTCAGCGCCTCTGCATCAGAAATATTTGCCGGGGCGATCCAGGATTATGGCCGGGGTATAATTATTGGGAATCAGACTTACGGGAAGGGGACGGTACAGCAAGGTATTGATATGAAGCGGGTTATTGGCACTGCCGATATGTTGATGTTGAAAGCGTCGCAGACATCAGCAAATAGCGGGAATACCGCCAACAAGGGTACTGTTCCTGAGTTCGGACAGATCAATCTGACGATGGCTAAGTTTTACAGGGTAACCGGAAGCAGCACACAGGACAAAGGCGTGATACCAGACATTGAGATTCCAACCCTTTTTCCGAAAGATAAGTATGGAGAGAGTTCAGAACCGCGGGCTCTTCCATGGGACACCATTGCACCCAGTAATTTTACTCCGATCGCCAATTTAGATGATGTCAGACAGAAGCTGCAAGAACTTCATGACAAGCGCATGAAGAACTCGTTTGAGTTTAAAAATCTCCAGGAAGACATTAAAGAATATGCCAAGCGCGATGCAGAAACGTCGATAACACTAAACGAGGAACAGTTAAAAAAAGAACGCGAGGAACAGGAAGCTAAAACGCTGGCGCGCGAAAATCAGCGACGTGCAGCTAAAGGTTTACCCCCTCTTAAGAAAGGCGAGCCTAAGCCAAAAGATGATATCGATTTTATCCGCGATGAAAGCCTGCAGGTCATAGCCGATTACATCAGAATTAAATAAGTAAAGCCCGGGAAACCGGGTTTTTTTATGCTCTGAAATTGTCTCGTCTTTCTTTTCAATTCTTTAGATTTGATTTAACTAAACCAGAGTAACATGAAATTAAAGCACTTATTATTTGGTTCGGCAGGCCTGATTCTGATGGGATCATGCAATACTGATAAGAAAACGGAAAGTGATGTTGCGGAGCGGACCGTGTTCCTTGATACCGCAGGGATGGACAAAAGTGTCAGCCCGGGAGAAGATTTTTTCCTTTATGCCAATGGGAAGTGGATGAAAGAGACCGAAATTCCGGCTACGCAGACCGGCTGGGGTTCATTTTATACTCTTTACGAAGATAATCAGAAACACCTTCGCGGGATACTTGAGAATGCCGCTAAAGAAGATAATGCTTCCAATACGGCCAGCCAGAAAGTAGCCGGCCTGTATGAAAGCGGAATGGATACGCTTGCCATAGAAAAACTGGGTTATGACCCTGTTAAGTCTCTTCTTTCAAAAATTGATGCGGTTAAGGACTATAAGCAGCTGATCAGCCTCGCTGCAGACGGATATAAGGACGGGGAGGGATTTCTTTTCGGAGTATATGTCGGCCCTGATGACAGGATCAGCACCAAAAATGCTGTAAATCTGTTCCAGAGCGGATTGGGCCTGCCAAACCGCGAGTATTACTTTAATGCGGATTCCGCTACACAGAACATCAGGAAACAGTATGTGAAATATATTGTGAAACTGTTTACTTTGACAGGAACTGATGAAGCAAGCGCCGCAAAACAGGCTGATGCGATCTTGAACCTTGAGACCGAGATTGCCGCGTCTCATTTTACTCCTGTTGAACTTCGCGACCCGGTCCGGAATTATAATAAATATGCTGTTACAGATTTTCAGAAAGAGATCCCCGACATCGACTTTAAAGATTTGCTGAACCGTATGCTTATTAAAACCGATACTGTTTTGGTCGGTCAGCCCGGTTATTATAAGGCCCTCAATAATTTGCTTAAGAACAGGCCGGTCGATGTATGGAAAGCCAAGCTGAAGTTCAAAGCCCTGAGCGATGCATCGCCCGCGCTGAGCAAGGATTTCCGGGATGCGCGGTTTGAGTTTTACGGAAAGACCCTGAGTGGCAGGAAAGCGCAGATGGAACGCTGGAAGCAAATGGTCCAGGCTGTTGATGATGGCCTAGGTGAATTGCTTGGCCAGCTATACGTAGAAAAATATTTTAAGCCGGAGGCAAAAGAACGCATGCTGAACCTGGTGAACAATCTTCAGAAAGTTTATAAGTCGAGGATCGAGAAACTCGACTGGATGAGCGATGAAACCAAACAGCGTGCATTGGCGAAACTCGCGTCTTTTACCAAAAAGATCGGCTACCCTGACACCTGGAAAAAGTATGATGACGTCAACATAGACCGCGGCAAATATTATCAAAATCTTCAATCTATAGCTAAACACCAATATAGAGAGATGATTGGGAAGTTGGGTAAACCTGTGGATAGAACCGAATGGGGCATGACGCCCCCCACGGTGAATGCCTATTATAACCCAAGCTTCAACGAAATCGTGTTTCCGGCCGGTATCCTTCAATTTCCATTCTTTGATTTTGCTGCCGACGATGCCATCAACTATGGTGCAATCGGTGCGGTAATCGGACACGAGATGACTCATGGTTTCGATGATCAGGGAAGACAATACGATCAGGAGGGTAATTTGAGAGACTGGTGGACAAAGGACGACGCGGTTAAGTTTACCGCTAAGGCCAAGGTTGTAGCCGAACAGTACAATAATTTTACCGTTCTGGATAATCTAAAGGTTAACGGAAATTTAACTCTTGGGGAAAACATAGCTGATATCGGCGGGCTTGAATTAGCTTATGAGGCGTTTAAACTAACCGATGAAGGTAAGAGTGATGAGAAGATCGATGGTTTTACCCCCGATCAGCGCTTCTTTCTTTCGTTTGCCCAAGTGTGGAGGATAAAGACCAGAGATGAAACGATGAGGATGAGAATTCAGACTGACCCACACTCGCCGGAAATGTATCGGGTAAATGGTCCTGTATCAAATATGCCCGAGTTTTATAAGGCCTTTGGCATTAAACCGGGAGATAAGATGTATAAGCCAGAGGAAGAGAGGGTGAAGATTTGGTGAGAGAATGCCGGGAATAAATTAGGATCAATCTCGCAAAGAGGCCAAAAGACGACCGCCTTTATAATAATATCTTCTCCAGTAGCTTTCGTCAAGATCACTGATCATTACACCTTTGCTGCTGGAAGCATGGGCAAATTTATTATTGCCGATATAAACTCCAACATGGCTGATGGATCGTGTGCCTATCTTGAAAAATACCAGATCACCTTCTTTAAGTTCAGTTTTGTTGATGGGATTAACCATACTGAAAATATTTCTGGAGTTATTCCCTATAATTGTGCTGAATACCTTGTTGTATAATTCGAACGCAAAACCGGAGCAGTCGACACCTTTTTTGGTTCCGCCACCCAAACGATACGGAGTGCCGATCCAGTCATAAACAAATTGATATAATCTTAAATTAGATGTTGCAGAGATAGCGACGCCCATGATCTGAGAAAAGTATTCTGTAGCCAGATTATCAGGATCTTCGATTTTGGCAGTTGCTTTTTGGTCTTTTTCACTGGTTTGTGCATTAACAGGCACAAAAGAAACCATTAGTAGCATCGCTACAATTATTATTTTCCCCATTTTATTCCTCTTCGTTATAGTTAAAACAACATGACTATTAACGTGCTTATTCTGCAATTATTTTTAGAATGTTACAATAGTAGGGTTATTTGTTTTAAAAAACAATCGCTGCTTGCCATTTTTAACAATTTTTATAGCGAAATACTGCTTCATATGCCATAACAAACCCCCAATATTATTCTTTTTTTAGGAAGATATGGTTAGATTTGTCCTCCTGCATACGGGATATAAACCAGACATCATTAGGAATGAGCTCAATAGAAATAACAAAGGAAACCTATCTTCAATGGTACGAATCAATGTTGCTGATGCGGAAGTTTGAAGAAAAAGCCGGACAACTTTACGGGCAGCAGAAAATAAGAGGATTTTGCCATCTATATATTGGACAAGAGGCAGTCATGGCGGGCACGATGTCCGTTCTCCGTCCGGAAGATTCTATAATCACGGCTTATCGCGATCATGCGCATGCCCTGGCAAAAGGAATGAGTGCCAACGAGATTATGGCCGAACTTTACGGTAAGGCTACCGGATGCTCCAAAGGTAAGGGAGGGTCGATGCACATGTTCACCAAGGAAAAGAAATTTTTTGGCGGCCACGGTATAGTAGGCGGGCAGATCCCTCTGGGTGCCGGTATTGCTTTCGCCGAGCAATATAATGGCACGGACAATGTTTGTGTTTGCTATATGGGTGACGGCGCCGTACGGCAGGGAGCCTTGCATGAAACGTTCAATATGGCGATGTTATGGAAGTTACCCGTAGTGTTTGTATGTGAGAATAACGGATATGCAATGGGTACCTCCGTAGCAAGAACAACCAATATGATCGATATTTATAAGATCGGGCTGGGCTTTGATATGCCATCTGCTCCAGTCGACGGCATGGACCCTGTAGCGGTCCATAACGCCATAGATGAGGCTGTTCAACGAGCTCGTCGGGGAGATGGACCTACTTTTCTTGAAGTTAGGACTTATCGTTACAAAGGACATTCCATGTCTGATCCTGCTAAATATAGAACCAAAGAAGAACTTGAAGACTATAAAGCTAAAGATCCGGTGGAAGTAATGAAGACCACCATAGAGAACAAGAAATATGCAGATGAAGCCTGGTTTGAAGAGATCGGTGCGAAGGTTAAGGCTATAGTCGATGAGTCCGTTAAATTTTCTGAAGAGTCCCCATGGCCTGATCCGGAAGAACTGTATAAGGATGTATATGTGGAGTCTGATTATCCGTATATCCGGGACTAACTTTTTAATGATATTTAATACTAATCTGGAATAAAGATGGCTGAAGTAGTTAAGATGCCCAAAATGAGCGATACGATGACGGAGGGAGTGATCGCAAAATGGCATAAAAAAATTGGTGACAAAGTGAGTTCCGGCGACCTGATTGCGGAGATCGAAACAGACAAGGCCACTATGGACTTTGAATCTTACCAGGATGGTACCTTATTATATATTGGCCCGAAAGAAGGAGAGGCCGCTGCTGTAGATGCCGTCATAGCTGTTATCGGTAAAGAAGGAGAGGATTATAAGGCACTTTTGGCCGACTCAGCGGGTGAAACGCCTGAAGCTGAAAAAACAGAAGAAAAAAAGCCGGAAGAGAAAACAGAAGAAAAATCCGATAAGGTCGAAGCTACACCGGACGCAGCTAACACCGCAGAAGGTGTTGACGTTGATGCACAGGCTGAGGCTCTCGGCGCCACTATCATACGGATGCCGCTCTTGAGCGATACCATGACCGAAGGGGTGATTGCCGAATGGAACAAGAAGGTGGGAGATAAGGTTAAGGCTGATGATGCACTTGCCGATGTCGAGACTGACAAGGCGACCATGGAAGTGGTAGGGTATGCCGATGGTACTTTATTATATATAGGTGTAGAGAAGGGCCAGGCTGCTAAAGTCAATGGTATTATTGCGATCGTAGGTAAAGAAGGTACCGATATTACTCCCTTATTAAAAGCGGGATCCCAGCCTAAGGCTGCTTCTGCCTCATCGGCTGATCAACCTGCTGCTGAGATCGCTTCTACTGAAAAGCCCGACGCAACAGAGAAGCAGGAGGTGCAGAGCGACGAATCTTCATCACGCCTGAAGGCGTCTCCGCTTGCGCGTAAGATTGCCAAGGAGAAGGGAATTGACATCAGCCAGGTAAAAGGAAGTGCAGAAGGCGGACGTATCGTTAAAAAAGATATTGAAAACTTTACTCCTAAATCCAGCGAGACTGTTCAAGAAACTTCTAAGATGCCGGCAGATGGAAAGGTATCGGCTGATGCAGCGGTAACTATACCTCAGTTTATTGGAGAAGAAAAGTATACAGACAGGCCTGTATCACAAATGCGTAAAGTAATTGCCAAGCGCCTTTCAGAAAGCTTGTTTACAGCGCCCCATTTTTATCTGACAATGGCGATCGATATGGATAGCGCCATGCAGGCAAGGGTAAAAATCAATGAGTTCGCTGCGGTCAAGGTATCATTTAATGATATCGTGCTAAAAGCGGTTGCAATCGCGCTTAAGCAACACCCGAACGTAAATTCATCTTGGATGGGTGATAAGATACGTTACAATGAACATATTAATATTGGCGTAGCGGTTGCTGTAGAAGACGGATTGTTAGTTCCGGTGGTGCGTTTTGCCGACGGGAAATCTCTGTCCCACATATCAGCCGAAGTAAAAGACTTTGCTCAACGCGCCAAGACGAAAAAACTCCAGCCTTCCGACTGGGAAGGTTCCACGTTTACAATATCTAATCTCGGAATGTTTGGAATAGACGAGTTTACTGCAATTATCAATCCGCCGGATGCATGCATTCTGGCCGTGGGTGGTATACAGCAGGTTCCTGTGGTTAAAAATGGCCAGGTGGTTCCTGGAAATGTAATGAAAGTTACCTTGAGTTGTGATCATCGCGTTGTGGATGGAGCTACAGGTGCCGCTTTCCTACAGACATTGAAAGCCCTGCTCGAAGAACCGGTAAGACTGCTGGTCTAAATGCGGTAAGACGCTCAGGAGATTATAACATGAATAGGTAATGCAGGCATACAAGGGAAATCCCCGGGTTAGCGTGCGGGTTATTTACCTCACTCGTATACGCTACCACTGCAATTTTACGGATAATCTCCGCTAGCATAGTTTTTCGATAATACCTGCTTAGGTATGCCGATTTCTCTATTCTTCGCTATCTTCATAGAATAACCGACACAAAAGAGCTTTACAAATGAAGATTTCTAATCTATGTGAAATGCATAGAATATTTTATATACTTATATAAAGCTCCTAAGGGTGAGAAATCGTCGTAACATATCCGTGAACAGGGAATTTGATGAGACTGCAATGCTCTCCGAATATCGTCATACGGGTAGCTTAGAGATTCTCGGCAAGTTATATGAGCGATATATGCCTTTGGTTTTTGGTTTGTGCCTCAAATATTTGAAAGATGAGGAAAAGAGCAAAGATGCTGTGATGCAGATATTTGAAGAACTCATTGGTAAATTAAGAATTCATGAAGTGTCGAATTTTAAGGCCTGGCTTTACACGTTTACGAGAAACCATTGCCTGATGAGTCTTCGTCAGTCTTCGAAACACGAATTCGTGCCAATTGAGGATGATCTTATGGAAAATGATAGCTTTTTGCATCTTGATATTGGTGAGGTACGCGAAGATAAACTCGATATCATGGAAAAATGTATAGAAGAGCTTCCCGATGGGCAGAAGGATGCTATCAGACTGTTTTATCTAGAACAAAAGTGTTATAAAGAGGTTTCTGACATTACAGGCTTTGATTTGAATAAGGTAAAAAGTTACATTCAAAATGGCAAACGAAACCTCAGGATTTGTATAGAAACAAACAGTGAAAAGTAGTTATCCCGACAGTCTTTTGATTCAGCAGTATCTGGACGGCAGTCTTGATCCGACAATGATGCACGAGCTCGAAGCGGAGTCGCTTGACGACCCATTCCTCTGGGAGGCACTTGAAGGCTATACAGACCATAGTGATGCAGCAGTCGGAATCAGTATTTTGCAACGACAGCTGCAAGAGCGTATCGGTATTCGGCAGGAAAATAAAAGACTTTTCGACATTACTTGGCAGCGTTTAAGCATTGCAGCGGCATCTGCCGTACTTTTTATACTTGCTGGAATCCTATTCTGGATGAACGGCCAGAAACGCACAGAGCAACTCGCTTCTAATCAAAATCCCATTGAAGTCAACGCGATCCACCCGGATTCAGTCGGCTCCGTCCTTTCAAAAGAAGGTGCTATTATTGCCGAACACAAGTCAAATGCTTCGGCGGACCAGCCGCGCCTTTCCGCTTCTAAAGAGGGCAATCCGGATAATTCTATTGCATCAACAGGCATCTTATCCGCTAAGGACCTGGATTCTTCTGTTGAGGGTGTTCAGACTAATGGAAACAGCCTCCGGCCATCGCTATCCAGGAGTGACGCCAGGTCTTCGGCTGCCCTTGTTGCACAACAATTAGTCCGACCTGCAAACGGCTGGGTCTTATTCCATCAATATCTGAAAAACGAAGCTTCCAAATTCAAGACTGGGACTAGCCGATCTGAAACCATACTACTTACCATAACGGTCGACGCAGATGGGGAACTTAGGGAAGTTAGAACCGTTAAAGGATATAACGAGGTACTCGATAGGGAAGCTGTGCGGATAGTGAGAGAAGGACCGAAATGGCTTGGTGCAGATGATGGCAAAGCCCATGAGGCTTTAGTGGAAGTAGTTTTTGAACCCTGACGACCTCCTGCTTTTTCACGGATTTTATTTAAGTTTGATTCTCAACTCAATTTTTCGGCTATGATGAAAATATTTGCGGTATTCCCCATGCTATTTTTGCTGGCGTGCCAGCCGAACAACACTGATAACTCAAAAACTGCTTCCGGA
>CAZFQV010000075.1:0-8811 GCA_964521175.1 uncultured Sphingobacterium sp. | reverse complement strand
ACTGGAGCCGCAGCTGGATAAGTATCTTCCTGCACAGTTGGTTGGCTCGGCGGGTGTTTTCGAAACTTTTGCTGCAATTCAGGAACCCGACTTCAGGCTATCGTTTGAGCAGCCGGAATTTATATTCGATGTCCGGAAATTAAAGGCTGTCTTAGCAGTAATTCTAAAAAGCAGTCATGAAGAACGAATACAAATGGAGGCGATCATCCCACTGAGGAAAGACATGATCGTAGTCTCTAGTATCCTCACAGACTATGTGCTTAAGCTTTCCGGCCTCGGCTGCGTGAAGCTTTCTGCTTATTCGTTAAAAGAGGGTATTCTCTTCGGAATGATTCCGGGATCAGAGGGTCTTGCCGGTGAGGGCGCATAGCTCCTGATACAAGCGATGCGTAGGCAGACCTACAACATTGGTATATGAGCCCTTAATCTTCTCAATCGCTGTTAGTCCGATCCATTCCTGGATACCATAGGCTCCTGCTTTGTCCATAGGATTGCCATTGGCGATATAATAGCGTATCTCTTCGGGCGAAATCGTTCTAAAGAACACTTCGGAAACTTCGAAGAAAGACCGGATATCGTTTTGCCAGAGTAGGCTGACTGCAGTAATAACTTCGTGCTTATTTCCCGACAAGGTCGAAAGAATTTCGAAAGCATGTTCCTCGTTATCAGGCTTGCCAAGGGTTTGACCGTTAATAGAAACAATAGTATCTGCTGTTATAACAATCTGATCGGCAGCAGCATTACCAAAAGCCCTTGCCTTTTGTTCAGATATATACAGTGCGATTTCTGCTGGTGATAGATCAGCGGGGTATCGTTCATCGACATCTTTGAGCATGATCTCGAATTCAAGTCCCATTAATTTAAGGAGCTCCTGTCTGCGTGGGGATTTTGACGCCAGGATAAGTTTGGGAAAATGATGCATTTCTGAAGTTTTGCCAAAAATAATAAACGCTGGCAGGGTTCCAAACTCTGTCAGCGTTTATTAGCAACTCTGGCGCTCACTAATTGCCCATCCTGCTTCGGCGTTGAGCCATGAGAGCATCATAAGCTTTCTTCTGTTCGCTGCTTAACAAGGCCTCCACCTTCTTATTGGTTTCGGTCTGGATAGGAGCCATTTTCTCCCGCATCCCTTCAAAGCCACCGTTCATAGTCGCCCTAAGGCTGTCGATACGTTTTCCTTGAGAAAGAAATACTTCCGTAAGTTTTGTCTTCTGATCGGGGGAAAGCTTCAAAGATTCAAGCTGGGTAATCTGGCGTTCAGCTCTTTCTGCGGGAGTTCCCATTTGGCGGCCACCCTGGGCTTGGGCCAGGTTTGCAAGGCCTATAATTAAGCCGACTGCAATCAATAATTTCTTCATTTTGTTTTGGGTTTATTCTTTTGATTCTTTTCAGATCAAATAGTTTAACTCATCACAAAATTTATTCTATAGATCCATCATCTGCTGAAGGGTCAGCATCGTACCAGTCGCCACGCAGCTTCAACACTTTCTCAACCAGTTCCCGAACGCAGCCCTCTCCTCCCTTCTTGGGAGAAACATAGGCACTGACGGCTTTAATTTCCTCAGCCGCATCTGCAGGACATGCCGCTATTCCTGCTAGTTCCATTACTGGCAGATCCGGAATATCATCACCGATAAATAATACTTCTTCGGCTTCAAGTCCGCTGCTCTTGAGAAAATTGAGATAAGTTTCCTTTTTTGATTCAAGACCCAGAAAGATGTCTGTCAAGCCCAGTCCTTTTAACCTGAACTCGATACCTTTAGACCGGCCTCCAGATAAGGCTGCTACACGATAGCCTCGCTTTATAGCAAGTTGCAAGGCATATCCGTCTTTAATATCAAATCGTCGTAATTGTTCGCCACTTTCTGTGAGCAGCACCGTACCGTCTGTTAACACGCCGTCAACATCCAGAACGAAGGCCTTGATATGTTTGAGCTCCTGTAATATCATAGCCCTTGGATACAGTATGTCATAGTATGCTTATCAGACTGAGACCCGGTAGTCTGAATTAACGATCCAGTTCTACATTGCCTTTTCTCTTTACTCTTGATTATCTCTCCATTCATACACCCAGGTCGACTGTATTTGTTCGAGATGACCCTCATTGCTCTGTTCGCGGGTTCCGGCAAAATTCGGCAGGCTGAGTACCCATTCCAGCAGATCGGTAAAACGTATTCTATAAATTTTGGATTCGTCAAAATCGTTTCCAAATTTTTCATATAGTCCCATCGCGATATCCTCATAATCATTCCAGTGGATAGGCAATTCAAATTTGTCGTGTTCCATAGAGTATTTTACGCTGTGTATTAGTGTCCTAAAAATTGGCTTTGATCAGGCAATGTCACTTCGATGTCTCCCTCAATAGCTATGCATTGGCAACCAAGGCGAGAATTAATTCTGGGGTTTACTGCCCTGTCGATAAAGTCTTCCTCTTTATCTGAAATTTCCTGAATACTATCCATGCCCTGGTTCACATAAACGTGGCAGGTACTGCATCCACAAACACCTCCGCAATTATGTTGAAGCTCTATTCCATTGTCCAAACACACATCCAGAACAGACTCCCCCTGCGCAATAGGCAATTCAACCGGATCCAGCGCCGGGTCGGCGAAATTAATCTTTAATTTAAAAATGTTCATTGAAACAAAATTAACAAATTTAACCTCAGGCATTTACCTGCTTATGGAAATTGACTATGCTCTGACTTAACAGATTATAGAGTTCCATCAGCTTCGGTTCTGACCGTAACATCTCCATGTGGGCGTTAAGGGTGGAGATATCGTTTCGAAATGCCGGGCCCGTTTGAACCTCCGCGGGGTCATTGAGTCTAACTTTATCAACCGTTTCAGCTATGAGGGGCCTTATCAGCTCGAAATCCATATTACTGGCCTCCAGCAGTTGTTTGGCGATAGCAAAAAGATGATTCGTAAAATTACAGGCAAACACCGCAGCGATATGGAGCGAATTTCTCTGCTCCGAGGATAACTCAATCACCCTTTCAGAAAGGCGGTCGGCTGCAGCACGGATAATGAGAGCATCTTCGGGACTATTCGCCTCGATAACAATAGGTATTGCTCGAAAGTCGACAGCTTTAGATTTAGAAAATGTCTGCAAGGGATAAAAAACACCCACACGGGAGGATATCTTCTGTAGCACCTCCAGACCAGCTGAGCCGGAAGTATGCACGCATAGTCTGTCCTGCAACCTAAGCTTTTCGGCAATCAGAGGTATAGCGTCATCCTTGACGGAAATAATGTAAAGGTCAGCGGAATGGGAGATATCCTCCATGTCAGAGATTGGCTCGGATCCCACTTCGGTGGCAAGCTCAGTGGCATGAGCGATATCCGGACTCCATACCTGCATAATATTTTGACCGGCCATTTTAAATGCGCGCCCCAAATGACTGGCCACATTGCCACTTCCCAGTAAAACAATATCCATCTTAGTCTCTCTTTAATTCTTTATTTCTACGCAGGATAGAGATCAGGAAGCCTATCACCATGATAATAGTACCTCCCCAGAATAAATTGATATAAGGAAATTCAATAGCTTTCAGAACCACCCAGTTCCTCTCTGCTTTAGGCTTCTGGTAAACCATCAGCTCCAGCTTATCCTTTTGAGGAAATACATTCGTAAAGCGTAGTTTGAGTCTCGCTTCATCCACCTTTTTCCCAAAATCAAACTTAGAGCCGTCTTTCAATAAATAAATCGGTTCGGTGCCGTATACTTTACCTTGCGAATTCACTTCCAGCTGCAAGCCGATGGCAATATCTTTATTGCCGAGAGCAATATTTTCCACTTTGGCGTCTCTATTTATCCCTTTCACCAGGATATAACCCTCGCGGAAACGAATGGTATCGCCAATATTAACCTCATAAGTTATCGGCTTCTCATAATTTTCATCATCTGAATGACCCTCGTGATCTTCATGATCTTCTTCTTTCAGAGGAACACTACTCACATGAGTGTATATATCATGTAACAAATAATGGCGAGTGTCAGGAGAAGCTATAATTTGCCTCATTTTAGCATTTTGCTGAGCATTCGGGTATAGATTAAAATTCTCTGTGACCTTCCCGCTCACAGGATCAATCACCTGATAATTTATCTTATAATAGGTATTGACGCCCTCAGTGGAATCCCCTTTAAAGGTTACTGTATAACGATCCATTTGTACCGGCTCATCCTCGTATAGAATAATGTTCTCTCGTGGATTATTACTCTTTGCAAATTCATCGCCAAAACCTATTCCTGTATTATTAACGGAAATCACTTTGTTGGTTGCCGCAGCAACCAAAGCTCCGACGAGCAGCAGCGCAAATCCAATATGCGCCACGGCAGAGCCCGCCAGCTTCCACTTCCCTTTAAACGCGTCGCCCAATACCCTGGCATTTGCAAGAATCGAGAATACAGAAGCATAGGTCAGCATGATATACATAAAGTTGGTATACACTTTCGTGGCATATACTACCCCGGCTGTAATAAAAATCGCCAAAACCAGCGATACTCCGATACTGATGAAAAATTTGCGGGGATCCGTCTTTTTATATTTCAGATATTGAGAAAAAGCCGAGATAATGGCGATCACTACTGCAAATGGCACCTGCCATTTATTGTAGTGCTCAATAACGTTTGGCGGTGGAGCTATTTCAGTGCCAAACACTGCATTAAAGACCGGTACAGAAGTGGTAGCCAGAATTTGAATCGCTGCAATAGATAATACCAATGCTCCGATAAATAACCAAAACTCCCGCGAATAGGTCTCTTCATCCTTATGGGTGATGGGGAGCTCCTTCCAGCGGCGAACCAGGAACACAATCATCAGGCTCAAGAACGCCAGTACAAATAATACCAGATGCCAGAACATCCCAAGATCAGTAAAGGCATGAACGCTGGTTTCGCCGAGAATACCGCTTCTGGTCAGGAAAGAGGCATATAAAACCAGTACGAAGCTAATCAGTACCAGAAAAGTAGCCGTGAAATAAGAATGGCCGGAATTTTTATAGGCAATGAGTACATGCACCCCCGCCACTAAGGTAAGCCAGGGAATTATAGATGCGTTTTCCACCGGATCCCAGGCCCAGAAACCGCCGAAGTTAAGTGCTTCATAAGCCCAGAACGATCCCATCGTTATGCCAGTCCCAAGAATCATTACCGCAAAAAGTGACCAGGGAAGAGCCGGCTTAACCCATTCGGTGTAACGTCTTTCCCAAAGGCCTGCAATTGCATAGGCAAAAGGTACAACCATGGAGGCGAAGCCCAGGAATAGCGTCGGCGGATGAATCACCATCCAATAATTCTGAAGCAGGGGATTAAGTCCATTCCCATCTGTGATCAGCGAAAGGTAGTCCGGTCTGGAGAATATCGGCCCTGGAACGGCATCCCTTAACAGGATAAACGGCGAGCTTCCCACCCGGGTACCGAATATTTCGATTCCCACGAGCATGGAGGCTATAAATGCCTGTGAAAACATTATCGTGGTCATTACTGGATTCTCCCAGGAACGCCCTCTCGTTACAACGACAAGGCCTAAAACACCCTGCCAGAACGTCCATAACCAAAAGCTTCCTTCCTGACCTTCCCAGAAGGAGGAGATAATATAATAAACCGGAAGTGTTTTTGACGAGTGCGCCCAGGCATAATGATACTCAAACAGGTGATTGTAAATAATATAGAACAGGCAGGCTCCTATACATACCACTGCTAAAAGATTCAGACTGAAAGCAATCCTGGCGATCTTCTGCCAACCTGGCGCACTTTGCTTTTGAAATGAGTCACCACGCGCATTGACTGTCGCAAAGAAATAGCTGATCGTTGCCAGCAGCGCTGCGCAGAACGATAATATAATGAAGAATTGACCTAGCTTGCCGGGAAGAAGGCTTTCTCCAACGTATTGTATATCCATTAAGTTTTAGATTTTGGCAGTAGACGCAGAGACCTCAGTAACTTCTACTTCATCCTGAGTATATTTGGAAGGACATTTCATAAGGATCTTTGATGCATGAAATTCATCACCTACCATCTTGCCCGTTAGGACAATCTGCTCGGAACGCTCAAAATCCTGAGGCTTGGATCCCGGGAACACCACCTTACATTCTTTCCCATCGTTATCTTTCAGATAAAATGCAAAGTAATTAGCGTCCTGCTGGGGATTATAATAGAGTTCTTTTTCTTTATTAAGTTGACCTACAACATGCAGTTCGGTATTTGTCTTCCTTGCATCACTAAAAGATCCGTAAGTACTGGAGTCTGCATAAGTACTGATTATCACACATATAGCAATGGCAATAATGAGCATACCTGCAATGGAACTTTTCTTCATGATTACGTTATTTTAATAATTCTATGCACTTACAAAAATACAAAATACTAATAGTTTCAGCGCTATATAACAATAATGTTTCCAGATTAGAATCATTCTAAATAACTGAACGGGAGATTAAACGTGAGTTGCTAAGCTGGAACTCTATACGTGAAATCGGGCCTGGCAGGTGCAACTCGCGTTCAAGAATATTAACTCAGGGCCAGATACCCATATTCATGTAAGACACAGCCACCTTGTTAATAGAGCTCACAAAAGCTGCGGTACGCAGACTATCGATTTTGGGGTTATCCAGCCTCACGGAACGGATCTCATGATATGACCGTATCATCGTATCTTCAAGTCCGGAATTAACCAACTCAAGCTCTGAGGCGCCCTTAATAATCATACTCCGCTGAGCAGCATCAAGCGAAACTCCGGTTGTCTTCTCAACCATGTTCACTATATTTTGGTTGGCGTTCTCCTCGTATCGTTTATCCATACGGCCAAACGCCACATGAGAAAGATTCTTCAGCCATTCAAAATAGGAAACCGTAACTCCCCCGGCATTACAATACATATCAGGGATAAGTATACAACCCTTATCGATCAGGACCTTGGCTGCCTCTGGGGTAGTAGGGCCATTGGCTGCCTCCGCTATGATTTTAGCTTTTATCCGGGCAACATTCCCTGAGGTAATCTGATTCTCCAGGGCGGCGGGAACCAGGATATCACAATCTTGCTCCAAACCTTCTGCCGAATTCTTGAATTCCTTTTCAGCTCCTGAGAAACCCAGAATACTTCCGGTCTGTGTACGATGAGTAAATACTTCATCAAGGTTCAATCCGGCAGAACTATAGACCGCTCCTTCGAATTCGCAGATGCCGACTATGGTAGCTCCAAACTCTATCAGATATTTTACGGCATTATATCCGACGTTGCCAAGTCCCTGGACAATTACTCTCTTGTCGGCCAACCCTGCTTTTAGACCCAGTCGCTTCATATCCTCTGCGACGCCCACACATTCACGTATCGCGATAGCAACTCCACGGCCAGTGGCCTCTTTTCTACCCGCGATACCGTGTAATGCAATTGGCTTGCCGGTTACACAGCCCAGAGCGTCAAGCTGACCCGGGTTCATCGTTTGGTAGGTGTCGGCAATCCAGCTCATCTCTCTTTCACCTGAACCGTAATCCGGAGCAGGAACATCGATTCCGGGACCGATAAAATTTTTCTTGATCAACTCCACCGTATAGCGGCGGGTAATATTTTCAAGCTCGGCCAACGTATAATCCCTGGGATTTATTTTAATGCCGCCTTTAGCTCCGCCAAAGGGCACGTTGACGATAGCGCATTTATAAGTCATGAGCGCCGCAAGCCCCATTACTTCATCTTCATTCACCATTTCACTATAGCGGATCCCGCCTTTTGTCGGCGACTTATGATGGGAGTGTTCTACACGCCAGGCATCAATAACCTCAAAGCCATTCCCTCTTCGGATTGGAAAACGGAAACGATAAACACTGTTACATGACCTGATTTGATCGAGCAATCCCTCAGGATGGGAAGTAAATTGTGCTGCGTGATCAAAAAACTCGCACACTTCCCCGAAAAAAGACTCTTCGGGGCGAGCTGCGTCTACAGACTTAGCCATAAGGATAATAAGTTTATTTTAAGATTGGTTTAAAGGCGCAAAGTTGAAAGTAATATTCTGATAAAAAAAAGAAAAGCCATTTAGTGTGCCTAATACATTATCTGACACAGCTAAAAGATGAACGTGATCTTAACGTTTATGTTCTTTTTCGATCTTTTTCAACCTACTATCGATGGAAAACAAATAAAAAGCAAGTCCGATAAATATGGTAACCAGAACAGCCACTACGACATATATCTTCCCCGAGCTGCGTAAATCTGTTGCCATCTCCACGCCATTGTTATCCTGGGCAAAACTAATCAGGGAAGCAGAAAGTAATAGTGCGAATGTAAAGAGCAGTTTTTTCATCAGAATATATTTTTACTTTTAAAATTTTGACCGAACCGGATGAACGAATACCCCGGCTTTGGGCTACAGGTTTATGCTGGTTCTTGAATATAATCAGTTCATCCCGTTGTACCTGCTACTCGCTTATCAACGGTCAATCAGTATGTTCTCCGCCTTTCTAATCCTTAACCTCAGTGTCGTGATCCAATAACTCACCAGGATCCATCCCAGGCATGCCGGATAAAACACCGGTCTGAGTTCAGGCGCCATATCTTTGGTGTTAAAGCCGGGATTACCCCCGTTTCCCGGGTGCAGTGAATCCGTCATTCTTGGCAGTATAAACAATAGCACGACCATGATCGGAAAAGCAAATACATTATACACAGCCGAGATCTTGCCCCTTTTTTGCTCCTCTTCGAGGGCATTACGCAAAACGAGATAAGCCATATATACTAAGAGAGCAATCGCTGCGCTATTTTGCTTAGGGTCGTTGCTCCAGGGTTCGCCCCAGGTATATTTTGCCCATATA
>CAZFQV010000074.1:0-8896 GCA_964521175.1 uncultured Sphingobacterium sp. | reverse complement strand
AGGATAAAGACGGCAAGCCGGCCGCTGACCCGCACGAACTGAGAAATGGAGGTTCACTGCTGCCATTGGGTAGTGATCGCGACCATGGTAGTCATAAAGGTTTCGGCTTGAGCGCCACCGTTGACATCCTCTCGGCAGTGCTGTCCGGAGCAAACTACGGGCCCTGGGTTCCGCCATTTGTAGCATTCATGAATCCCTCAGACAACCCTGTAGGTCAGGGTATCGGTCACTTCCTGGGTGCAATGCGAGTAGATGGCTTTAGACCGGCAGATGAGTTTAAATCACATCTGGATAATTGGATAAAAACATTCAAGTCCTCCCGCCCTATTTCAGAAGACGACAAAGTAATTATCCCTGGTGAGCCGGAACTGGAAGCCGAGAAGTATCGTAAAGTCCATGGGATTCCGTTAATCGATGTGGTTTGCGGGGATCTCAACGAACTTGCCAGCCGCTTCGGGATGAAACCGCTGGAACTCACCGGCAATAGCTAACATACAAGTCGGGTTGGTTCTTTATCTTTAAGCTTCGTTTTGCTAAATAATGTTAAAGATCGGATCAAAACGCTTAAAAAAACGTCAGTTAAGTATATCTTAGCATTACATTCATATTCTATACTGATGAAATTCCTGAGTCTGTTAATTACCTGTATCTCGATCCTGCTTCAAACGGCTGCATCCTACTCCCAGGATACCCTGAGTCTCAATACGCTCGTTGAAAAAAATCAGAGTCGTATTCGCGATTACCCCGATGAGAAAGTTTTCCTCCACTTTGATAAACCTTACTATGCCGTGGGCGACACGATCTGGTTTAAAGCTTATCTCGCTACCGGACAGGATCATCCATCCGATTTAAGCAAGATCGTTTATGTCGATATGATTTCTCCGAATGATACACTGATACGGTCCATGAAATTACCCGTCGTTAACACCTCTGCTTACGGCAGTATCACCCTCGATCCATTAGTTTATAAGTCCGGCAATTATAGGGTCAGAGCATATACTTACTGGATGCTGAACAGCGATGATAGCTATTTTTTCAGAAAGAATATTACCATCGGAAATATCATCACTCGGAAAGTTGTTACTAATATCAGCATGAAGGGTGACGATACGGGAAGCGACGCCCGTATCAATGTGGAAATCAACTTTAAGGATTCTGAAGGTAAGGCGCTGTCAAATACCCGCGTGGACTGGAAAGTCGTATCTGAATTTCAGGAAATCGCAAAAGGTCGCGAAACCACCAACGCCTTGGGAAATATCACCTTAATACTCAGCTCAGCTCAAAAAGCTGCCCTTGATGCCGGGGTGTTGGAAACAACGATCCAGACGGCAGATGCCACTCCGATTATTTCCACTTTTCCTCTAAAGAATTCCTTCGCTGATGCCGATATACAGTTTTTTCCGGAAGGAGGAGAACTCGTCGCTAACCTGAGGAATAAAGTAGCTTTCAAGGCAATTAATGAAAAAGGACTGGGACTTCATGTTAAGGGGGAAATCATAGATAATACGGGAGAAGAAATAAGTACCATGGAATCGCAGCATGCCGGGATGGGATCTTTCGCATTTGTTCCTCAGGTAGACAAAGTATACAGGGCCCGTTTAACCTTTTCTAATGGGGTAAAGAAAACCGTCCCCCTTCCCGACGCAAAAACTTCGGGAATCGTATTGTCTGTAGCCGACGAAGATTCTCTTAATATCACGGTAAAGATTTCGGCAAACGATCGCTACTTCGCCGATAACAGAAATAAGAATTTCTATATCGTGGCGCGCAGTAAAGGCCTAATCTTCTATGCAGCAAAGGCCACACTTACTGCTCCGGCTTTCGGAGCATCAATCCTCAAAGATAAATTCCCAACAGGTATCGTTCAGCTAACTCTATTTTCTTCGGCCGGCGAACCATTGACCGAGCGCCTTGTCTTTGTATACCATCCGGACGTGCTGCAGCTCCAGGTCAACAGTGACCGGAAGACCTATGGTATCAGACAGCCTGTAAAGATGAATGTCAATGCCAAAACCAGTAAGGGCCCCATTCAGGGCAACTTTTCCATTTCTGTGGTTAATGAGTCAAAGGTCCCTTATGACGACAACAAGGAATCAACTATCCTCAGCACCTTCCTGTTATCTTCAGAGCTTAAGGGATATATAGAAAACCCTAACTACTATTTCAGTCAGACGGATAAAAAAAAGCTTGCCGATCTGGACTTGTTGATGCTTACTCAGGGTTATCGTAAATTTTCATACGAGGAGATCTTAGCCGATAAAGACCCCGTAATCCGCTTTCTACCCGAACAAGGGATAGAGTTCAGCGGCACATTGAGAACTGCCACTGGTATGCCGGTATCTAAAGGTACCTTAAAGCTGGTGGTTCCTCAAAGTCGCTTTTATGCCGAAGCCATTACAGACGCCAATGGCGTATTTCATTTTAAAAACGTGAATGTCCCCGATTCAGCCGAAGCATCGATCACAGCGAGAACGAGCGGTGGAGCTAACAATATGATGATCATGCTGGACGGCACGGCTTTCCCAACGGTAGCCAAGAATATCCCTGCACCTGATGAAGTCTTAAATATCGACAGTATTTTGAACCCCTACCTGGAGAATAGTCAGCGGCAGTACAGGCTGGCAACTCAGATGCTACAAGAGGTTGTAGTAAAAGCCAGCCCCATCCGGAAGACTAATCACCTGGACTTCCCCGCATTGACCGGCTTAAGTATGCTGGCGGACCATGTGATTGATGGTCAGAGACTGACCGGTTGCAATCTAATGATCTCCTGCCTTCAAAGCGCTGCGATGGGCTTGACGTTTATGGATAATCAGTTTTATGTAACCAGGGTCTATAACAGTGGGTTAAGAGTTCCGGTACAGATCTTTCTCGATGGCATGCCTATTGAAGCAACGTATATCAATAATATTATTCCTACGGAGGTAGAAAGCGTCGAGGTGTTCCTAAAGGATGAAATGGGACTGGTGAACCGAACCTACGGCACCAATGGAGTTTTATCTATTTATACGAAGAAGGATTCCAAGAAACCGGTGACGGCAGAGGATCTAAAAAAACTGTTCCCCCCTAATAATGTCCTTACCTTCCATCCCCTTGGCTTTCTGAAAAGTCGTGAGTTTTATTCACCTAAATATGCCACAGAAGAAAGCCGGACCATGGGATCAGACTTCAGGACAACAATATACTGGAATCCAAGAATTTTCACGGACGAGAACGGCAATATGGCCTTCGAATTTTATAATAGCGATAACAGAGGAAGTTATCGGGCAATTATAGAAGGAACCGATATTGATGGGAACCTGGCAAGATCCATATACCGATATAAAGTGGAATGACAGAATCAGTGTCACGATCCGTGACACTGATTTAATGTATTCCTCCCAGGATTCTGCTCCAGCGAATCTTATCCAGGAACGTGCCATTAGTATCCCAACTCATCCAAACAAACAAGGCCTTCCCTACGATATGATCCTCGGGAACAAAACCCCAATAACGTGAATCCAGGGAGTTATCTCTGTTATCACCCATCATCCAGAAATAATCCTGTTTAAACGTATAGCTTGCAGTTTTCTTACCATTAATCAAAAAGTCGGTTCCTGATCTTTCCACAGTATTCCCTTCGTAAATAGATATTGCACGCTCATACAGTGGAAAGGTGGTACTGTCAAGTTTCACCGTCCAGCCCTCCTTGGGAACAATCAGGGGTCCGAAATTATCAGCGTTCCATTTAAAACGTGGATTATGTGGAAATATTTGCGAGTCATACTCATTCAAAGGACGTATGTACTGTCCGATTGACTTAATATTTGACCATCCCCGGACGATCTCTGCGTCAGCAGCAGACATATTAAAAATATACTCATCGCCGGATGAACGCTGAGCTTCAATGTTCATGTCTGCGATAGCCTGCGGATTAAAGTCGGTGCCATCCGTTATCACATAATAATATTTCTCTCCAAATTCGGGTGTCTCTGCAGGCTGACTATTCACATAAACCCGCGCATTTATGATTCGCAGCGTGTCACCTCCTATGGCGAGGCATCGCTTTATATAATTCTCTCTTTTATCTACGGGTCGTGATACAGGAGCATCCGCATCCATCGGATAGTTAAAAACAACGACATCATTTCGCTTTACATCTCCCAGGCCTGGCAGCCGTCTGTATTTCCATTGTATTCCGTCCCAATAGGCCTTCGTTCCGGTTATTGGCATGGTGTGGTGAGCAAAAGGAAAAGCCACGGGAGTCATCGGAAGTCTGGCACCATAGTTCACCTTACTCACAAAAAGAAAATCGCCCACCAGCAATGTCTTTTCCATTGAGCCTGTGGGAATGGTGTAGGCTTCAATAAACAGGCCCCGGATTAAAGTGGCTGCAATGACTGCGAAAAGTATGGCGTCAAACCATTCACGGCCAGCGCTTTTCTTGACTTTTTCCTTACTTTTCTTTTCCGACTTATCCTTATTCCAAAACTTCCAGTTCATGATACTATTTATATATATAGAAGGTTATATGCTAAAATCAAACATGTCGGCAATATTGTAGAATCCGTTGCGACCCTCAAGCCATTCCGCCGCAAGGACAGCCCCCAGTGCAAATCCAGCTCTGCTGTGGGCTTTATGCTTAAATTCGAGTTCATCAACCTCAGAACTGTAAATTACAGTATGAGTTCCGGGGACGTCCTCTATTCTATGTGACTCAATAAGTAATTGTTCCGGCTTAGTGATCAGTTCCTCTCCCGATCCTACGAGTTCATTTATCCATTCCGTTTTTCTGTCGAGCTTCTCCAGAATACCTTCTGCAATACTCATCGCTGTACCACTTGGCGAATCCAGCTTCTCCGTATGATGAATTTCTTCTACCTGTACTTCGTACTGTGGATAACGATTCATGATTCTAGCCAGTACCTTATTTATGTGAAAGAATACGTTCACTCCTACGCTGAAGTTAGATCCGTAAAGCAGAGTATTATTCCCCTCCAAACACTGATCTTTCACTTCCTGAAGCCGACCATACCAGCCTGTCGTACCAACAACCAGAGGCACGCCCGCATCAAAACAAATCGCAATATTAGCCAGCACTGAATCCGGAGTACTGAAATCAATGGCTACATCTGCCTTTTTAAGATTCTCAATAGTAAGATCATCAAGGTTATCAATATTGACTTTCAACACTATCTCATGCCCTCTTTCCTGTGCTAATTCTTCTATTATCTGGCCCATTTTGCCGTATCCGAGGATAGCTATTTTCATTTCTCTATTTTATATTTTTATCTTAATTGCATGTAAATTAATTAATTCTCAGGTTTAATTGCAACCCTACGACAGGAACGTTTGCATTCCCGTAATAAATGTTACCATTCTGAAGCGAGGGTGTCACCTTCAAGGACAGTTCATCCGAGACATCAAACCTAAAAAACTTAGCGTCTACATAAGCATCGATGATCTGCACTGCATAAAAACCTAAGCCACTTAGTATGGAAAGATCCCGGTTTCTTCTGTAGGCATCCTTTATGGCAATGATACCCGGATTAGAATATCCCGCATACAGGGGGTTTTGGGTTTTTCCAGGATTAAGCTCCCGGAACTGTGCTTCTTTTAGAAAAATTTTATATCGCGTCTGATTAAACTCGATAACCAATCCAATACCCACAAGACCTCCATACACGAGCGGCACTTTCCACCATCGCTTATTATAAAGCTGCCCGAGGCCTGGCACTATAGCCGACCTTGTCGCAGCAATTCGCGGTCGGGCTTCCAAGGCCAGGCGCACTGAATCCTTAACGACTATACTGTCGGAAGCTGCCCGCTTTTTTGTCACCCTGATGGTTGTATCTCGCTGCTCTTGGGCATAGACTGCGGTTTGCGCCATAAGACACAGAAGAAAAATTACTCTTGAAAGGTTGGCTGTCATTACCAGTCTAACATTTCCAGGATACGGTTCAGATCATCGTCAGACATGAAGGCGATTTCGATAGCGCCGCTTCCCTTTTCTTTTAGCTTAAGCTTCACATTGGTACCCAATTTAGAAGCCAGGTCGTCCTGGATTTTCATATAAGGGAAGGACATCACACCCCTCTTTGATCCCTGACTGCGGGGTTTTCCAGCCTTCTGAATCTGGCTTACCAGCTCCTCCACCTTACGGACAGAAAGCCCGCGGTTCATTATCTCCTGATAGATATATAACTGCTGGTCGGGACTGCCCACTGAAATCAATGCACGGGCGTGCCCCATAGAAATTTCCCGATCGCGGATGGACGCCTGAATGACAGGTGGCAGCTTTAGCAGTCTCAGGTAATTAGTTACCGTGGAACGGTTCTTACTCACGCGGCTACCCAGCTCTTCCTGTTTCAAATTACACTCGTCGATCATCCTCTGAAAGCTGAGGGCGATCTCAATAGCGTTCAGATCCTGTCGCTGTATATTTTCAATAAGCGCCATCTCCAGCATTTGCTGGTCATTGGCGGTCCGGATATACGCCGGAATTTCCGTCAGGCCTGCTAGCTTGGAAGCACGCAAGCGCCGTTCACCTGATATTAGCTGGTACAAATTCTGTCCTGCTCTTCTAACAGTAATCGGCTGTATCAACCCTTGCAACTTGATAGATTCGGCAAGTTCATTCAATGCCTCAAGATCAAATTTGGTGCGGGGCTGGAAGGGATTAACCTCAACCTGGCTGATCTTAACAAAACTTATAGATCCTAAAGAAGCACCTTCGTTACTGATTTGCTGTCGTCTGTCGCTCTCCTGCAGATCAGAGTCTTCCAACAATGCTCTAAGCCCCTTTCCTAAACCTGTTTTCCTCTGGATCATATTTATTTAAACTATACTAATGCCTGCTTCTGCGCTTCTTCGTTCGACACGAGTCCGTTTTTGCGGATAATCTCTCTGGCAAGGTTAAGATAATTGATGGCGCCTTTGCAATTCGCATCATGCATAATCACGGAGATTCCATAGCTGGGAGCCTCACTTAAACGGGTATTCCTCTGGATTATGGTGTCGAACACCAGATCCTGGAAATGGGTTTTAACCTCCTCCACTACCTGATTTGATAAACGAAGACGCACATCGTACATCGTCAACAGAATACCCTCAATCTCCAGACCAGGATTTAAGCGGGTCTGAACAATTTTTATGGTGTTGAGGAGCTTTCCAAGACCCTCCAGTGCGAAGTATTCGCATTGAACAGGTATAATGACAGAATCCGCCGCGGTCAGTGCATTGATAGTAATTAATCCCAATGAGGGGGAACAGTCCACTATAATAAAATCATAGTTGTCTTTTACCTTATCCAAAACGGCTTTCATCTTAAACTCACGGTTATTAAGATTAATCATCTCAATCTCAGCACCGACAAGATCAATATGTGCCGGTAAAAGGTCAAGATTGGGGGTTTCGGTAGTTTGTATGGCCTCCAAGGGATCAATACCATTTATTATACACTCATAGATACTGGATTTGATCGTTCGAGGATCAAATCCTATCCCTGAAGTGGCATTTGCCTGTGGATCAGCATCAACCAATAAGGTACGGTATTCCAGGACAGCTAAACTAGCTGCCAGATTAATTGAGGAGGTGGTTTTCCCTACTCCGCCTTTCTGATTGGCTAATGCGATGATTTTACCCATATTATAAAATATATTTATAAATTATTATTAAGCAGGTCTCCGTTATGCGAAAACAGCAAATAAAGACTACTTTTGGCATGCCTAAAGGCTTTTTAATAAAGAAATAAAGATACAAACTTAAAACTAATTCGTCTGTCAGGCGATTTTCGTTTTGAACATCTTATCCACAAAATGATCACTATTATATCAGGCACCAACCGTGAAGAAAGCTATACACTGAAGATTGCAGAATATTATCGGAATCAATTCGAGCTGAGGGATATATCTACGGAGCTGATTTCATTAACAGAGCTTCCAGATAATGTGTTAAAAACCGATATGTTTGGTAAGCGAAGCAGGCTGTTCCAACCTATACAGGACAAGGTGGATGCAACTTCTAAGTTTCTTTTCATTATTCCCGAATACAACGGTAGTTTCCCCGGGGTATTAAAGGTCTTTATCGACGCATGCCGCTATCCAACGAGTTTCTTCGGCAAAAAAGCGGCGCTCGTAGGTATATCTTCAGGAAAATATGGGAATATCAGAGGGGTAGACCACTTTACCGGGATTTGTCATTACATCAATCTGCATGTTCTGCCCTTGCGCATCCATATCCCTGCTGTTAACAAGGAATTAGACGAAAATGGCAGCCTATATAAGGCTGACACGCTGGAGTTTACCCGTCAACAAATTGACCAGTTTATCGACTTCTAAAAGGGATAAGCTATTAAGAATTGAATTTCGTCCATCCTGCACCTTCATAGCCGAATATAAACTGCCGCGGGTGGATGATCTCTGCCAAAATTTCTATGCTATCTGTTAGCCTGGGACCGGAGCGGTTGAAATATTGATTACCATCCGCCAGGTATACGCGATTATCCCTGACAGCCTTAAGATCCTGCCAGCCTTCCATTTCCAACAGGATACTTATTTCGCCCAGGGTCTGCTGGATGGAAAATCCACAGGGGGCAATCACAATTACTTCCGGATCTTCTTTTAACAAGTCTGAAAACTCTATGAAGGGAGAATGTTGGCCGTTTAACGCAATTACAGCCTGTCCTCCGGCAATTCCGATCATCTCAGGAGTCCAGTTTCCAGCGAGCATTAAGGGCGACAACCATTCGATACATGCCACGCGGGGTCTTTCTGACACAAATTTCAACTTGTGGCGAACAATATTTATCCGCTCGTCAGCACCTTCAAGAAGCTCAGTTGCACGATCAGCTACACCAAATAACTCTGCAATATCTCTGATATCCTGATAAACATCGCTGAGCACATTCGGTCTTAGG
>CAZFQV010000073.1:0-8906 GCA_964521175.1 uncultured Sphingobacterium sp. | reverse complement strand
TTACCATGGTGGGCGGGATCCAGCAATGTCGTTACGCCTTCGATGGCCGTTGATTTCCTGGTTATTCACAGCGCCGAGGTCTTAAAGGCTTTGATTATAAAAGTAGGCCAGAAGACATTGATCAGAAAGCGGCTTGTGTCTCAGTTTACCGAGCTTCAGCTGCGTAACATCATTGGTGTTTTAGAACCGGCCGAAACAGAATTCATCGTTGAATATCATACTCGAATATTAACGGTACAGCGCGAAAAACAAGTTGTTAAAAGTACTGAAGCAGAATTTAAAGCTGCTCTTTGGGAGTTTATATTAGCTTATCTGATAGTTGACCGGGGATCCCATTTCAACCGGAAAGAGTTTGTGAAAAGTACACTTAGAAGCATGTCTGCGCATTTTAATATCAGTTTCCGGGAAATATTGAGTCTCTTTAGCTCGGCGGTAGTCCCAATGGCTGCGCGCTTGGGAAACATCGACTCGTTGCAGGCCATTATTCTGGAAATCAATACAGAGGAAGCTTTAGACAACAGACAAGTGATTAGTATTGAACAGCCCGCAGATGCGTCTGGAAAAGATCCTGGGGCGGAAATCGATCTTCTCAGATACTTTCTGACCTTTGGGAGCTTCCCCTGGTGGTCTGATGGTCGTGATAAACAGGATCTGGAAGTTTTAATTTCCGAATTAATAAAGGGATATCCGAAAACGCTGAACAGTTTAATTCAGGACGTAGGCCAGCATCAATATACCAGAAGGTTGATCGTCGTCATGTTATCAGAGGACGTCCTGCAGGATATTATCAGAATTATTGAACCGGAAAACGCCGATTTTATTATAGACTATGTTTCAGAGACAAAAGACACTCATACGAAAAAAACAACTTTTAAGGCGTCCTCGGAGGATGTGACTTTCGCGATATGGGAGTTTATTCTGGACTTTCTGCTGGTAGACCGGGGATCAGAATTCAATCGACAGATGTTTTTAGAAAGTAACATTAGAAAACTGGCATCCCACTATAACGTAAGTTATACGGAAATTCTCGTCTTTATGGTACAGAATATTGCTGTTTCGCATTATAATAGCACACGTCATTTAAGTCTGTTTCACGGCCTAAGTACCCTCTATAAGATTAGCAACAAAAATGGGGATACCGATGCTTCTCACGCGGCTAGCCGCCCTGCTCCGGAAGATCCAATTTCGTCAAACAAGGCAAGACAAGATACCACCGTAAAAAATATCCTCTATTTCTGGTTAAGGACGGGATACCTGCCTTGGTGGGTAGGAGAGTATGCAGGCCTCTCTCCGGCCAGTTTATTGGAAATGTTTACCGCTTTCTCTCCCGAAGAGGCACTTATCTTTCTTAAATATGCGGGCCTCAAAGACAGTACCCGCAAGCGACTGCTTTATCAAATACCCTTTGAAGGACTTTCTGAACTATTTCGCTTATTGCCGGTTGGAGATCTGGCTAATGAGTATGCAAATAATATCGCCAATTTAATCAGAGATAAATATGCAGAAATAAAAGTAACTGATATTCAGTTGATTGTGATGTCCAACTTATGGATCACTTTATTAGCCAATTCATATCTAAGTATTGACCATCGAACTTTCGTGAAATCAGTGTTGGGCTCCTTAGCACGACGACTTCAGGTTTCGACTGTGGACTTGGTCAGTTCTTTACAATCTATTGACTCATCAGATTTAATATGGCTTTTAAACGAGTCCTTCAACGACGAAGCCCTTGCTTCTGATATTATTGAATTTGATAGGTACACAACAGGGCCAGAGAACCCTGAGATCTTGCAGGTGCTCGCGCGTTTAGCTGGGAAGAGACTCTCAGACAAAACGCACATTGACGAGAAGGCTATTTTGGACGAGGCTCTTGCCGTTCTTCGCTACTATCTAAAGGAAGGCAAACTCCCTGAAGGGACTGAACTCTATTCCTCCGGTTCTTTAAATGCCCTATTAAAGCAGTTACTTATTCTTTTGTTTAAAAAGAGCTCATCAGAGCTCCAGTTGATTTTAGATTCTGACGAATATCCCGGTGAACGCTTTCTCTTCCTGCATCAGTTATTCGTTTCGCCGAACTCAATCGAGGAAAGCAGTTTATATAAGCTATTCGCATCAGGTATAGAAAAGAACATATTCCTATACATCCAGCAGAACGGCAGTTTCAAGTCGGGAGATTCTTTTCTCGGTTTGATCGACAAACCGGAGAGCTTATTTAGCAACACATTGATGAAGAAATTGCTGGCCTTTCCGATGGTCAGTTTACAGCTTGCACGTCGCTATAAAAATGAAGCTACTTACCTGTTGATGGACAAGGTACAGGCCGGCTGGGGTAGTGGAACAATCGGTTATATCAGGTCTTTTAATGAATGGTTGCTTAATAACGTTAATGATAACGCGGATCGGGAATACCTTGATCTATTACTTAGGGCCTTTAATCTGATGATAAGTGGGTTTACCTTACCAGTCAGGAGTCCGGATGAATATATTCGTCATTTTTTAAAATTCCTTTACGAACGGGATTACCGGCTGATGAAAGAACTCTCAACCGAAGTCATGAAAAAGCCAGCGACTATCCAAAGCGGTAGTTTGGGTTTAGACGCAATTGAAGACATCAAGCGACAAATTGAGACCTATTCTAAGCTCGATGAGATTGTAAAGGAAGTGAAGAATGAACTCTATATTGCCGATGAAGTCGTGAAAAGAATCATTTATAAAGAGGATGGTAAGCAGGATAGCCCTATAATAACAGCTTTGAACAAAGAGCAGGAAGAACAAAGAGTACATCAGCAAGAAGATAATAAAGATACTTTTTCAGAAGGAGATACTGTTTACATTAAAAATGCAGGGTTAGTTATTCTACATCCATTTTTAAGTACTTATTTTAGTCGTCTGGAAATGCTGGATAAGGGTGATTTTATTTCGAATGATATGCAACAGCGTGCTGTACATTTGCTTCAATATTTGGCATATGGAACGACACAAAATGAAGAGCATGAATTGGTTTTAAATAAAATACTTTGTAACATTCCGCTGGAGGAGCCCGTTATTTCCGGGATTGACATCACAGAACATGAAAAAACAGTTTCATTAGAGTTATTAAATGCTGTTCTGATGCAGTGGGAGAAGCTAAAAAACACCTCAGTCGAAAGCTTACAGGTTTCATTTTTACAGAGAGACGGCGCATTGAACAGAATTGAAGAGAACTGGAATCTCAAGCTTGAGCAAAAAGGATATGATGTGCTATTGCAAACTTTACCATGGGGCTTGGGAATGATTAAAACCCCGTGGATGAGCAAGTTTATTTACGTAGAATGGATATGAACCTCTTAAAAGCAAATGCTCACGCATTAGGCAGGGAAATGCAATGGCTTGCCAGGGTTATTGATACCCGGATGAAGTTATATTGGTCGCAGTCTTCATCGTATAAAACAATCTTTGAGGTTAACCCGCCAAACTTGCAGGACGACGACTCTATGTATGCCAGTGTGATCAGGCATTATGATATGAGCTTTTCTGAGCGTATTGTTCTTGCTTTGGCTCTCGCGCCACATATTCAGCCCCACTTGCTGGACGTATTTTTTATAAAAAATGCGGATTATGACCGTGGGTTTACGGAGTTTGGAGGAATTAAGGGCCAAAACCATGGCGGATTTATGCCAACGGGAGAAACCGCTTCTTTTATCCTTACAGATAGCGATCTGGAAAAGCGCTTTTTGTTAATTACCGTATTTAGTGAAGATCATTTCTTTCGGAAGTTTAAGATCCTGGATCTGATCCATTCACAATCGCACGAGCCTTTCCTGAGTGGTATGCTGGCATTGTCGTCAGAGTACCTCAGCTATTTCACCAGCGGCACTTCCCATAAGCCTGATTATGGGATTAATTTTCCTGCCAAGCGGATATTCACCAATCTAGACTGGGATGATCTGGTGTTAGATGATCAGATTCTGGATGAAATCGGGGAGATTAGAGACTGGATTGAATACGGAGATAAGCTGATCAATGACTGGGGGATGAGCCGGAAGATAAAGCCCGGGTTCCGCACCCTGTTCTTTGGCCCGCCTGGAACAGGAAAAACCCTCACGGCAAGCCTGCTCGGGAAGTCTGCGGGCCTGGATGTTTACCGTATTGATCTTTCCATGGTAGTATCTAAGTTTATCGGCGAAACAGAAAAAAATCTGGCCAACGTATTTGACCAGGCTGAAAATAAAAACTGGATCTTATTTTTTGATGAGGCGGATGCTCTGTTTGGAAAACGCACCCAGACCAGCAGCTCCAATGACCGGCATGCCAATCAGCAGACCTCATATCTGCTGCAACGGATCGAAGATTTTCCGGGAGTCGTGATTCTGGCAACCAACCTCAAGGCGAATCTTGATGATGCATTTTCCAGGCGTTTTCAGTCTATGATCTATTTTGCCATGCCCGGCCCTGAGCAGCGTAGACGGTTGTGGAAACAGGCGTTTTCTGAGAAAACAATATTGGAAGAAGGCTTCAACCTGGAGGAGGTCGCCAATAAACATGAAATGGCGGGTGGCGCCATCATTAATGTTTCGCGGTACAGTTCCATGAAAGCCCTAAAGCGGGGCAATAATATAATCATGAGAAAAGATGTACTGGAGGGACTTCGTAAGGAGTTCGGCAAAGAAGGTAAAATAATTTAAGGATAAGTCTGAGTCGAATCTACTGTTCAGCAATAGATTTCGAACATCCGTTTAAAAACCGGACTGAACAGACAACTGCCTTGCAGCTCACGCTGATGACTATAAGCGAGAAAATTACTAATTTACCGCTATCAATCTGAGTAAACCAGATCAAAAAGTTATGGATTTTATTGACAGATCAGTAATATATCGGTTTCATCAGGAGCGAATTGCAATGTTCGGTGAAGGGACAAATTCTGCTCTCGGCTGGAAAGATGATCATAGCCAGTTATGCAGGTTTGAAATATTATCCCAGATAGGCGACATGAATGACCTTTCCATACTGGACGTCGGCTGCGGACACGGGGATTTACGCGGGTTCCTCGGAAAAAAATACGCCGATTTTCGCTATGCAGGCATAGATCAGATGGAAGAATTCTTAGACGTGGCAGTAGCTCGTTATGGTAATTTACCTGCTACTACCTTCTATCTCGGAGACTGCTGGATTGCCGAGCTTCCTCATATGGATTATGTGCTCGCCTGCGGTTTACTTGCCTATCGTAATAGCGATCCCCGTTTTATCTATAAAATGATAGATAAATTATTTGCCACCTGCCGTCTGGGCTTAGGCTTCAACCTATTGAAAAAGGTTAATGATCCTGAAGGTATTCTGGTCAACTATGACGCTCAGGAGATCCTCGGATATTGTCGTGGACTGACGCCGAAAGTTGTGTTACGGGAAGACTACACCGAGGACGACTTTACGATATTTATGTATCAGTGAGAGATGCAACACCGCGCGAATCGAGATCCGGTTTTTTATCGGTCTGTTACCATTCATAATAATAGAAGCTAACTCTTTAACAAATCTTGCTTGCTTATCATTTTCCCAAGCCGCCCAGGCCACCATCGCCCGCGCAGCTTGGTAATAAATAAGGCCTTCCAGATTGCGGCTGGGATCGGGGAAGTCGCCGGTGAACTGCAATTGCTTCTCAGGAGGGATATCCTGATCTGCTATCGGGCCAATCATACCGTTCATTACACGCCAGGTGGCTTCCTGCCAGTCGCCCGGAGCAAGCCATACCTCAGGTAATTCAGGGAGCAGAACGGGCTTATTATTGATCATAACTAGTAAATCCGGCCCGAAACCATCAACGTAGTGCTCGGTACTCTGTTTGCTCATTTCTTCTTCATCAAGACCAAACTCTTTTTTAAGATATTCAACCAATGATTTGAATTGTACGCCGACAGTCGGGTCTGATTCAGGGTATAAGCGCTCAGCTTCATTCTCAAGACCCTGTTTAATTGCAGGGTGTATTCCTTTATCCTGTAATTCACTTAAGCCGCTTTTCAATACTGAGATAAGTTCATCAGAAGCAGGTGCCTGTATCCTGTTCATTTCTCCGGCATCCAGAGGTCTCCATATTCTGGTTCCGTCTGGTTTCACCAAGTCGAGCTTCCAGTGCTTTGTATCGTACGGTTTGCTAGCTCCCATTGCAACTATTGAAGGCCCGATACCATCCTTACCATACGCTATTTGTGTTCCAGACCAAAGTCTCATAATATTGCTTTATTATATTTAATCCGACCGCTCAGCAGATCCGAGCAAGCTCGCTGTCTCACTTACATTCTCTTCAACGGCAAAATAACCCGGCTCATGGCCTTCCAGCATCAGTTTAAAATCTGCAACGGTTGGAATAATATCCCGCACTGTTACTCCTGCTTTCTGAATACTTCGTGTTCTTTCAAATTCCCATTTCGCAAATTCTCTTTCCAGCAATTTAAATTTCTTTTCTTTGCTGAAATTCAGGATTTTGGCTTTAATGTAAGTACCTGCGCTGCCTACAAGTGAAGCTGATGAGCTTAGCTTGAGCTCTAAGGTCGAGGCGGCCCAGGCTTTAGCAGCCTCATGGCTCACTTCCCCACTGATTGACCCTTCTACTGCAAATTGAGATTTAGCACCAGCAAACAAACCTCCTTCTATCCCGGCAATATTAGCTATGCCGGCGCCAGCGCCCACATTGACGTTTACATCCATCGCTGCAGATCCATTAGCTGTGGCATTTACATTTACTTTCTGACCAGTGGGGGATGCAGAAATATCATAAGCACCCGCAACGCCCAATTCAAAATTCATACCCACACCTAATCCCACCGTTGCATATACGCCTGGCACTGGGAGAGGGAAGTCAAATGAAAGACTCACTGCCGGAGTTTCGAAAGCGATAGATTGACCGATCTCACCACTTAATTCCGCACTATCTTTCCCTATATTCAGGTTCTGCCCAAATAAAGGAATTGAAACAGCCATGGGTGCAGCCTCGCCTCCCGATTCCTCTTCACCGCCAACGGGGCGAAAGCGAGTATGACTAATCCATATATCATCTTCATCATTGAGCAGTGCATCGGGATTGTTCCATAGGATGCCAGTTTGCCCGGAGGTTATTTGCACCAAAGTTCTTGATCCCACAGTTTGCATAACTCCCTCATCCACATCGATTATAGTACCCTTGGCTATATGTCCGACTGCCGTTCCTTTACCATTATAGATTCTGGTCTTACCAATTTTTACGCCAATAATTGATACAGAGGTCATTTGGACTGGAGCGGTTGCAGCAGAAGCTCCGCCATTATCCCGCATTCGCTGTGCAATGCCCTCATTGCCTGTAGTCTGTAGCGCTTTTGCCCCCATGACATCTGCTTCATTTTCCAGTCCGGCGTCATCATTCACCGGTATGCCCTGTTTCATCTGAAAAGTCGGGCGTACCCGACCCTGCTTCTGCTGAACTACATGCCATGCTTCATGGGCCAAATGCTTCTCCTGCCCCGGACCGACATGAATATCTGTCCCCTGCGCATAGGCAAGAGCCTGCAATTGTGCTGGTTTAGCCGAATTATAATGAACCTTTACATCATCCATACTAAAACCGGAGACATTTTCAATGCCTGATTTTAAATTATCCGGCAATCCTGTATCATTCTTTTTCTGTACAGGGTTAAAGGACGTAGATCTGGATACATCGGAGTCCGAATCTACAGTATTTTTAAGCTTGTATTGAACAGATTGCCTGGCTTTTCTGCTTGGATCAGGGATGTCGGTTGGATTTCCTGCTGAATCGGCAGGAGAGCCAGACGTTTCGGTTCCAGCAGGTTGTAATTTTAATTGCACTTGCTCATTTCCCTTGTCTGCTTCTTCCTTCTGCTTCTGTTCAGCAATGAGCGGCACAGCTGGTAAGGAAATACCAGTGGTTGAAGTATTATTAGCGACAGCTTTATTCTGGCCTGATTGCCTAAGCGACGAGCTATCTTTAGTTACCGTCATGATTCGGAAGCGGTTAATTCATCCAAAGCAGCCTGCAGGCTTATCAGGCCAGCATTCATGTCGGTAACCAATTTTGCAAAACCCTCCAGACAGTCCGCGTAAAGAGAAAATATATCTAAGAATGCTCCTTTTCCAGGGATACCGAAACGCGATACGGGGAAAATATATTTAAAGCCCAGTTCGCGCCTTTCGTTAATTGAAAATGAACCGATAGGAGACCTGCTGTTCAATTCATTAAGTAGAGTACTCAATTCTTTTTTTCGTTCCTCCTTTACCGCAGCTACGAGCAGTGAAAATAATTGAAGCAATCTTATATCTGTAAAATGATCTTCGGGCAAGGGCACATACATGATGTTTATAGATGTCTGATCTGCACTGACTGCGACCAGAATATTATGTGCCATATCTGCGCTTTTTTCCAGCAGGGTAGATGCAATGGAGATACCCTTTAGATACTCTTGTATAGTATATAATATTTCCTGATCTTTCAGGTTTATAAACTCTTCATTCATAGCTTTTCTTTGAATATCGCCTATCTGCCTGCCTTCATGGCATTCACAATTAGGTTGACCTGTTTCGTTACACTTTCGGAATTATTATAATCCGTTTTTAATACTGTACCCATATTCACCCCGGTAGCACTCAAAATTTGTTGACCACGCATTACCTTGGGCTTTTCGATCTCGGTGACGGGTTGATTTATATTGCTCAAAAACTCATAAATAGTCCTGGTATGGTTTACATATTCCTTGTGTTTAGCGCCGGCTGATCTGTTAGAATCTCCGCCCAAAACAGAGTGGTTTCTGGCCATTCCCTGTATAAATTTGCTGGCAGATAAAGCGGCTCCTACTCCTGCGGAAGTACCTAGAAGGACTCCGGCTGTAGCTCCTCCGTCGGCCGGGAAAAATTTAGCAATTTCACCAGCAAGGCTCATAATATTC
>CAZFQV010000072.1:0-8940 GCA_964521175.1 uncultured Sphingobacterium sp. | reverse complement strand
CATCAGATTGCCCATGTTTATATCAACGATCCTGCAATTCTCGCCAAAGTGAAGACCTTGGTTTCAGAAATGCCAGGGATTGATTTGATATTAGACCGGGAAGAACAGAAAGCCTATCATATCGATCATGAACGATCCGGTGACTTGGTATTAGTGGCCGAAGAAGGCAGTTGGTTTAGTTATTATTTCTGGCTGGATGACGCAAAAGCACCTGATTATGCGCGCTGTGTAGATATTCACAAAAAGCCAGGATATGATCCCGTGGAAATGTTTATGACATCAAAAATTAGAGCAGGATATAAATTGTTGAAGAAGAAAGCCGGATTCAGGTATGTGATGGATGTGATTCCCCTGGACGCTAGTCTGATTGGAGGCTCTCATGGCCGCTCGAATGTAAAGGATAAATACAAACCGGTTTTGATTTCTTCTATTCCGGATCTTGGAGACTGCCTTGCGCCGACGGCAGTTTGTAATTTAATCTGGACTGCGTTGAAAAAACCGCGAGAGTAAACACCCGTTATAGTAAACGCCCGTTATTTTTGAGAAATGCATTTGAATTGCCTGATATTTCCTTTCTTTAATTAAAATCCGTTAATTTGGGGTGCATAAATTAGGAAGATAGTGAAATCTAAATTTAAGGAGCTTCCGGATATTGTGAGAAGGCTCGCGGAAGATAATTCAGAAAATACCTATAAGGAACTTTTTAAGATCCTGTACCTTCCTATAAAGAAGTTTGCATTCTGTATGCTGAATTCTATGGAGGAAGCGGAGGAGGTTGCTGAAGATGTGCTCATTACGCTCTGGCATAAGAGAAGAACCTTAACGGAAATCAATAATGTTCACGTTTATGCGCTGGTAATTGCAAAAAACCGGTCATTAAATATTCTTAATAAAAATTCCCGCCAGAGAACATCGTCAATTGATGAAATTGACATCAATTATTTCTTCGATTCCTGTACCCCCGAGCAGCTTATTATTGATAGCGAATTGAAGAAACGCCTCGAGCAAGCCATCCAATCACTTCCCCCCAGATGCCAGCTCGTTTTTAAACTGGCCAAGGAAAATGATCTTAGCTACAAGGAAATAGGTGAAATAATGTCAATTTCCGTAAAAACAGTGGATGCGCATCTTGTTACGGCCACCCAAAAACTGGCAAAAATTTTTAAGGCAGAGTTTCAGATAAAATAGGGGTGAATGAAAGATTTGAAACATCTTCCTGGAGCTAGACACCGTGCCCGCGTTCCTGCTCTTTTTATCCATCCTTTGGTGCAAGAATAATTTAAAACTATAAATAGAAAATTTCCTTATAGGGAGTTTTTACTTTTATACTGTCTTACATATTAATAAAGCATTGTTGCGTGGAGATCTAAGCTGATGGATGAAAACCGTATTGTTGAATTATTGACCAGAAAGATCGCTGGTGAAGCCACCCCTGAGGAGTTGGGTGAACTTGCGTACTTACTTAAGAAGTATCCTGATTCGGTTTATTACGAAGCGTTGTTGGGACAGGTCTGGGATTTAGGGGCAATGGAAGAAGAAAAAGTAGATCTTGATTCAGTTTATAGAAATCATCGGAAAAAATTCAAGGCTGAATTGGATTTTGAAACAAAAAACGGCTTCGTGAGGCTAGTTAAAAAGCCGGTGTTTTTTGTTTCCGCTTTTGTAATGCTGCTTTTATCCGCGGGTCTGTTTTTCACGAAATATACTCCTTCCGCAAAAGCTGACACAGTAGAAATCATTGCCGGCCGCGGAGTACGTAAAGAAGTCAGGCTCCCTGACGGCACATTTGTAAGACTTAACAGTGGCAGTAGAATTACATACAGTTCTGACATCAATACCGACGATATACGTCGCGTAGAACTAAAAGGTGAGGCATTTTTTTATGTAAAGGGCGATAAACATCATCCGTTTATTGTGACTACTCCTAGGGTATCAGTGAGAGTTCTCGGCACGCAATTTAATATTAAAGAATACCCAGGTGAAATGGCGTCTGAGACCACGCTTTTGAAAGGCTCCATCGAGCTCACTGTGAATGATCGTTCGGATCAGAAGTTTCTCTTAAAGCCTTCAGAAAAATTTGCGATTGTTGAAAAAAGGGCGATATCAGGAAGTGAAAATGACAAAAGTTCAGTGCTGTCTATAGAAAATATTATGCCGGTGAAATTGGGAGATCAGGAATATATCAGCGAGATAACCTGGACTGAGAATAAGCTGGTATTCCAAAACGAAACATTTGAGGAGTTAATTCCCAAGCTTGAGCGCTGGTATAATGTCAAGATTACACTTGATGATCCAGCCATCGGATCATATCGCTATACCGGTATTTTTACTAACGAAAATATTGTACAGGCCATAGAAGCCATGCAATTAATCAAACCATTTAAATTTAATCGGAAAGAAAATGAAATAGAGATTTACTAAAAAAAACAGGGAATGCGCCAACATTCCCTGCCAAAACCTAATCAGTAGTATAACTACCTAATCAGATTATTAACCTTGTAATTCACAAAATTATGAAAAAAAAAGAACTATACTATAAAGTTCTGTTTCCTGAATTTCCATACTCAAAAATCCTGCTAATGTTAAACTGGACAATCGTACTAACCTTTCTCCTTATAGTGAAAGTGTCTGCGAGTGGTTTCTCCCAGAATGTGAAAGTTGACGTTGATATTCACGACGTGAAATTCAAGAAGGCTTTTTCAATTCTTGAGCAGAAGGGGAATATTCGTTTACTTTATAGCGAGGAGAACCTGCCTGAGGGCAAAAATGTTAGCATTACGGCAAAAAATACGCCGGTAATGGAAGTTCTGGGAATGATCCTGGAGAATACTGATCTGCAATACAAAATATTTGATAACGGACTTGTGGTAATATCTCCGCAAGATAGAGATGTAAAGGATATTGTGGTCAGAGGGCAGGTTAGCGACACTCAAGTGGAGACCCTTCCCGGAGTCAGCGTGAAGATCAAAGGAACAGCAATCGGTACATCTACGGATGCCGATGGCAGGTTTACATTAAATGTGCCGGATAATAGCACATTGGTGTTTACTTTTATTGGGTTTATCAGCAAAGAAGTGCTTGTAAATGGCAAGACTACGATCGATGTTCAGCTGGCTCCTGATTCCAGGGCGCTTGATGAGGTTGTTGTTATCGGCTACGGATCACAGAAAAGGAGCGAGATCACCGGCGCCATTTCTACGGTCAGCGGCAAGGATATTGCCTCGATTTCTTCTGGCGGATTGCAGGAAGCCCTGCAGGGTAGAGCTGCCGGGGTGAATATCACGCCAACGAGTGGTATGCCAGGTGGCGCTCTCGATATGAATGTCCGTGGGGTGGCAACATTTGGAAACGGTAATCCTTTGTTTGTAATTGATGGCGTTCCGGTACTTAGTGAAGGGACCAGCCGGAACTTTAATCCTATCGCATCTATCCCTCCGGATAATATTGAGTCGATTCAAATATTAAAGGATGCTTCGGCTGCAGCAGTATACGGTGCCAGGGCAGCGAACGGGGTAGTGCTTATAACCACTAATCGTGGTACTGCCGGTGAAAATCGTGTTCAGGCGAAAATAACCAGAGGAGTTTCCGAAGTGGTGCGTAAGATACCGATGATGACTTCAGCAGAATATATTCCTTATGCCACAGAGGCCTATGTGAATAGTGGAAGACCTATACCGGTTTCTTTTACCGAGCCTAATCTTTCAAAAAATCTGAGCCACAGTACCGATTGGCAAGCAGAAGGTTTTAGTCCTGCGCTTCAGCAGAACTACTGGTTTGGTATTTCGGGTGGTAGTGATAATGCGACTTATTCTTTTTCTTCCGGTTATTTGGATGAGGATGGTACTTTGCCACAGAGTGGATTCAAGCGCTATTCTGTAAATATCAATTCCGATTTCAATATCGGGAAGTTCATTAAAGTTGGAGAGACCTTAGGCCTGAGCCGTGCACAATGGAATGGAACCTTTAATCAGGCTTCTTCACCTATGAGACAACTGTTACAGCAGTCTCCTACCGTACCTGTATATAGAGCGGATGCTGATGGTGGTTTCGATGGCCCGCGCCTGGAGTATTCTCCTGTTGGCCGTGCCAATACAATAGGTGATTTTACCTTATTCGAAAACTATCGGAAACAGAATAAGGTATTAGGTAACGTATACCTGAATATCGACATCCTCCCGGGGCTATCGAATAGACTAAGTGCCGGTGGCGAGTTTTCATTAGACCGCACTTTTTCGTTTACCCCAACTTATGAAATGGGAGATCGGGTAAACACCCTGGCTCTCTTATCTGAAGGTCGTGGTGACGAAAACGTATATCTGCTGGAGAATGTCACAACATATAAGAAAGTATTTAATGACGTTCACTCGCTGACGGCGCTGGTTGGTTTTACCCAACAGCAGGCATGGTCGACGGGCACCAACGTATCCCTAAGAGGGTTTTCAAGCAATGATCTGCGTACAGTAGCGGCAGGTTTTGAGCAGAGGAATATTGGTGGAAATGAAACGGGATGGGCCATGCGTTCACAGATCGGCCGTTTGAATTACTCTTTTGATAGCAGGTATAACCTGATGGCTGTTGTTCGTCGCGACGGCTCTTCCCGTTTCGGAAGCAATAATCGCTACGGAGTATTCCCGTCAATCTCTGGAAGCTGGGTCGCATCGAACGAATCCTTCATGTCTGACGTACCAACTTTCTCAAACCTGACCTTGCGTGCCAGTTATGGCAAGGTGGGTAGCCAGGATATTAGTGATTTTGCACAATATGCAACGATTTCATCTGGCGTAGATTATATTTTCGGTTCCAATCAGACTCTCGTTCCGGGATCCACATACCTTAACAGTGGCAACTCGGATCTTCGTTGGGAAGTTACCACCCAGACTAACATCGGCTTGGATCTTGGATTCCTGGATAACCGATTGTCCTTCATGATGGATTATTACATCAAGAATACGGATGATATTCTTGTGCAACTTCCGGTACCGACGACTTCAGGTATCAGAAGAACCAATGGGCCGTTCGTCAATGCAGGATCCTTGCAAAATAAAGGCTTTGAGTTTAGTGCCAATTTCCAGAATAAGGCTCTAGGAGATTTTACTTATAGCCTTTCAGGGAATATATCGACTAATAGAAACAGAATAACTTCATTGAATTCAGGCCAGCCGATCTTTGCGCAGCTTAACAGTGGTAAGCAATCATCAGTGACCATCACCAAAGAGGGCGGTGAAATTGGAGCGTTTTATGGCTATGTGGTTGAAGGCATTTTCAAAGATGCTGCCGACGTAGCAGGTCATGCAACTCAGGCGGGATCAGGCCCCGGCGATCTGAAGTTTAAGGATTTGGTGCCCGATGGTGTGATTAATGCACTTGACCAGACCGTAATTGGCAGTCCTACACCAGACTTCGCCTACGGATTAAATGCAAATCTGAAATACAAAAATGTAGATATGGTTGTTTTCTTGCATGGAAAGCAGGGGCAGGACTTATATAACTTAGTTTGGGCTGACTTAAATGAGGGGGAGGGTGATAATAATGCTACCCGCGAAATGTTGAGACGCTGGACTCCTGCGAATCCTAACACGGATATTCCTAGAGCAATAACAGGTAATCCAGGACAGAACACCAGACCTTCTTCACGATTTATTGAAGATGGATCGTTTTTGCGTATCCAAAATGTCCAGTTAGGGTATAGCTTCTCTGATGCGCTTGCAAAGAAGATCAGCGCACAAAGGGTACGGATTTATGTGTCGGGTCAAAACCTGCATACATTCACAAAATATAAAGGCTTTAACCCGGAGATTGGAAAATTAACTGAAGGCGCCCGTAGTTCGTTAACTAAGGGAATAGACTTTGCCATGTATCCTCTTCCAAGGACAATCGAGGCAGGAATACAAGTTGATTTTTAATTTATAAAGGAGAAATTACATGAAAACCAGGATAAGTATATTTATATTATTCACCGGATTGTTTATCACAGGATGTGATAAGGACTTTCTAGATGTTAGACCGCCGAGCTCACTAACCGGAGACTCGTATTTTAGGAATGCTGCTGACGCTCAAGCGGCTATCTCTGCAGCATATAAACCGCTTCAGAATACCAATAACTTAGCTAAGATCACGGAGGCTCCTCTTGAGGATATAGTGATCTTCAATACTCAGGGTTTGAATCTAGACTCCTGGAGCTTCGATGCCAATGACGCAATTATCGATGAAGTATGGCAAACGGGTTATGAAGGAGTATTCAGGGCAAATATCGTTTTAGATAAGGTGCCGGGAATTACGATGCCGGACGCCCAGAAGAATAGAATTCTTGGCGAGGCCAAATTTCTACGCGCGCTGTATTATTTTAATCTGACGTCGTTTTTCGGGGACGTTCCTTTGATTAAGGAAGCTGATCCTGCGAATCCGTCAAAGTCGGCAATCGCCAGAACGCCCAAAGCTGAGGTTTACACCTCAATGATAGCAGATTTAAAAGAAGCAGCAACATTATTGCCTGCCAAATCAGCCTACGGTGCTGCTGACATAGGTCGAGCTTCCAAAGGTGCTGCACAGGCCTTATTAGGAAAGGTATATCTTTATCAGAAGAACTACCCGGAAGCGGAGACAATCTTAAATACCGTGATTACCACAGGCGGATATACTCTGCTACCAAATTTTGCAGACCTGTTGATTAAGGATAATAATGTAGAATCAATTTTCGAGATTCAGTTTGCTGACTTATCCGGACAAGGAACTTCCCGTATTACCAATGACTATCCACAGGGTCAGGGCGGCTACGCAAACCTTTTGCCTACTCAGAGTCTGGTGGATGCATTTGAGAATTACACCGGAGCTACTGCTATTAACGGCAAAGACCCGCGCTTGTTCTATTCTGTATTCCGTGATGGGGATCCTTACGATGCGGTTTCACCAGTATTTAAAAAAGCATGGACCCCAACTGGTTACGCTAGAAAGAAAGGTATGTTTCCCGTTATCCGGACTAACAATAGTAGTTTGGGCTTCAATTTCCCAATTATTCGTCTGGCTGATGTTATGTTGATGTATGCAGAGGCTGCCAATGAAAACAATCATCCAGCGGAAGCGATTGCCATGATCAATAGAGTTAGGGACAGAGTGGGTATGCCCGGCCTGCCGACAGCAGCAATTCCTGTAGCAAACAAGCAGGATATTTTTAAGGCTGTCGTACATGAACGGAGAGTAGAACTTGCATTCGAATATCATAGACTAAATGATCTCAGACGCTGGGGTATTGCCGCTCAGGTGCTAGGCCCATTGGGTTATGTTGCTCCAAAGCATGATGTGTATCCTATTCCTCAGCAGGAACGCAATACAAATCCGGCTTTAAGTCAAAATAAGGACTACTAAGATGAGCTTGGGCGGGTAATGTCTGCCTAAGCTCATTTCTAATGCATTGAAAAAATTACAGGCAAATCCTGTAATTTTTTCAATTATTTTGATAACATTTAGGTTTTAGAATCAGTTTAGACCTTTGTTCATTAACTCTTTAATTACCAGATAATGCGAAAATTATTACTATTTATTTTTTTACTTACCGCGGTCGATGTAATGGCCCAGACCGCCCAACCTCCTTATGCAATAATCATTAAAGGAGGACATGTTATCGATCCAAAGAACAATGTCAACGAGGTAATGGATGTGGCGATAAGCCAGGAAGGAAAGATCGCTGCGGTAGCCAAGAATATTGATCCTGCATCGGCAGCCCGGGTTCTGGATGCCAGAGGATTATATGTTACCCCGGGTATCATTGATATGCATACCCATAATTTTGCAGGTACCGAGCCTGACAGATACCTGAGGAACAGTTATTACGCAAATCAGCCGGATGGTTTTACCTTCCGCGTAGGCGTAACTACCGTGGTTGATGCCGGCAGTGCGGGCTGGAAAAGTTTCGAAAAATTTAAAGACCAGACCATAGACCGCTCGAGGACCCGTGTCTTGTCTTTCCTGAACATCGTTGGCGAAGGTATGCTGGGTGGTGAAGGGGAGCAGGACAATAGCGATATGGACGCTCGGAAATCTGCGGAGATGGCCTTGAAGTATAAGGATGATATTGTGGGCTTTAAAGTTGCACATTATAACAAGCCTGACTGGGTGCCAATAGACCGTGCTATTGAAGCAGGAAAGTTGGCAGGGAATATTCCAATTATCGTTGACTTCGGCGGTGGAGGACTTTCTCTGGAAGAGTTGACCATGAAGAAATTTCGTCCGGGAGATATCTATACTCATACCTATGGAGGCGGAGGTCGAGGACGACAAAGTATTATAGACCCCGAGACCAAAACATTACGTCCCTTTGTATTTGAAGCGCAAAAAAGGGGTGTAATATGGGATGTTGGTCATGGTGCAGCTAGTTTTTCTTTCGCTAATGCTGTCCCTGCGAGTAAAGCAGGCTTTTGGCCGGATGTGATTAGTACCGACCATCATGGAGGAAGTATGAACTCTGCGATGAAGGATATACTGAATGTGATGAATAAAATGTGGGCCCTGGGAATGGATCGTGATGCAATAATCAAGGCAGTTACCTGGAAGCCGGCGCAGGTTATCCACAGAGAAGAGCAATTAGGCAGCCTCTCGGTGGGAGCAGAGGGGGATGTTACCGTCCTAAGCATCCGTAAAGGCAAGTTCGGGTTCTTTGACCAGATGGGGCAGAAGATTTCAAGCAAACAAAAATTTGAATGTGAAGCTACGATCAAGGGAGGCAGGGTTTTCTATGACCTGAACGGGTTGACCAATCCTATTCCAAGAGTTGCCGGCGGTTTACCTGCATTATAGTCGCCAGCCGGATCCGTTTTTCAGAACGGGTTCGCAGTGCTGTTGAATCATTCGATTAAAATTTATGCAACGCAGAGATGTAATAAAAGGTCTGGCTGTGCTGCCTGTTGCGGGAAGCTTTATGGAGCCTGTTCTGCAGGGAGAGATACC
>CAZFQV010000071.1:0-8949 GCA_964521175.1 uncultured Sphingobacterium sp. | reverse complement strand
TCCGTCAGCGAGTCTATTGACGCCGAAAAAAAGCCAGAAAAAGTTACTCCTCCTAATGAACCATACTTCAATTCATTAAGCTTCGCTAATGAAACCCTGCCCTTGGGCGACCAGCGTATAGAATCTAAAATGACTAAATCTCTACACGCCCATACTCATCATAAGCTTCAGACCAGTCGCCTCCACCATCGCGCGGCAGAGTGGTTTCCCATTATAGAACCCATCCTGGAGCAGTATGGCATCCCTGAAGATTTTAAATATATGCCTCTTGTGGAAAGCGGACTGAAAAGTGGGATATCACCCAAAGGCGCTGCCGGATTCTGGCAGTTTATGCCTCAGACGGCTCGTGATTTCGGACTACAGGTCGACGGAGAGATCGATGAACGAAATAATATTCGTAAGTCTACTGTAGCCGCAGCAAAATACCTGAAATCGCTTTATAAAGAATTCAATAGCTGGACTTTGGCGGCGGCAGCTTACAACGTCGGTGAAGGGCGCCTAAAACGACAGATATACCAACAAAATCAAGACAACTATTTCAAGATGAAGCTTAATAAAGAGACTGCTTCCTATGTATATAAGCTTATATCCATGAAAGAGATCATAGAAAATCCCGATCGATATGGCTATACAACAAAGGCGGGCAGGTTGTTGGCGAGAATAAATAATCTTTCACCGGGTGGGGATATAAAAAATGTCCACGCAGAAGTGATAAATCCCGGCAATTCTAAGGTAATTATTAACTAACCATTAATAACCAATAAGCAGGGGGGCCAGAATTCTGGTCCCTCTGTTTTTCTTGTCAGCACTAGCAGAAGCCGGCAATCAGTTGCTGTTCCACACGCCCAAGCGACCGTATCTTTATTGGGTTTTCTGACCCTGAAAAAATAATCTTCAGCAGAAAAAGTCGCATCTTTGCATAAATTTTAGAGCGAGTATTCCTTTTATGAGTAAATCTACCCCCGACCTTGGCGAGCAAAGTGAAGTTGAAGTTTACGGCGCCCGGGTACATAACCTAAAGAATATCGATGTTTCATTTCCCCGGAATAAACTGGTAGTCATAACAGGGCTGAGCGGAAGTGGTAAATCCTCGCTCGCTTTTGATACGATATACGCCGAAGGACAGCGTCGCTATATGGAAACTTTTAGCGCTTATTCACGGCAGTTCTTTGGCGGGATGGAACGGCCGGATGTAGATAAAATCTCCGGCCTGAGCCCGGTAATCGCTATAGAACAGAAAACCACCAGCAAGAATCCTCGCTCTACAGTAGGAACCATAACTGAAATATACGATTTTATGCGCCTGCTTTTTGCGCGTACAGGGGAAGCCTATTCCTATGTCACCGGCGAAAAAATGGAGCGGATGACTGAAGATCAGATTCTGAAAAATATTGGTGATAGGTTTGACGGCCAGGCAATAAATATCTTAGCTCCAGTTGTAAAAGGAAGAAAAGGCCATTATCGTGAACTTTTTGAACAAATACGCAAACAAGGATATCTGAAAGTGAGGGTTGACGGCGAGATCCTCGACATCACCCCGAAAATGCAGGTCGACAGATATAAGATCCATGATATTGAAATGGTTATAGACCGTATGATGGTCAACCATGACGGCGGTAAACGCCTTTACGACTCAATCCAGTCGGCCTTAAAAATTTCTAAGGGAATCATTAAGATCAGTGATAAAGAAAACAACGAATACTTTTACAGCAAGTATCTAATGGATCCTGCATCAGGGATCTCGTACGATGAGCCGCAGCCTAATACCTTCTCATTCAACTCACCTTACGGTGCCTGCGAGCGATGTAATGGTCTGGGTTACATCTTTGAGATCGACCGGGATTCCGTTATTCCCAATCCTAAGCTGAGCATCTTGCAGGGAGGCCTCGCCCCTTTAGGTGAATACCGTGAAACCTGGGTATTCCAGATTTTAAAAGCGCTCTCCAAGAAATACAACTTTTCACTTTCCTCCCCGCTTGAAAAGATTCCGGAGGATGTTATTGACATCGTGCTAAATGGCTCACACGAAATTATTACAGTGCCGGTGGAATATAATAAGTGGAACGTGCAAAATTATAAGATCTCCTTTGATGGCATTATTAAGATGCTTGAAGAACAAACTGAGCGGCGCGGGGATGATGCGATGGGCGACCTGGAAAGCTACCGTGTTCTAAAGACCTGCCCGGAATGTGATGGCGCTCGCCTGAAAAAGGAATCCTTACACATCAAGGTCGACCATAAAAATATTTATGACCTGGCCTGCATGGATATTAGTGCTCTGCACCATTGGTTCGAACATCTGGAAATGCGTCTTAGCGAAAGACAAAATACTATTGCCCGGGAGATCCTTAAGGAGATCCGCTCGAGAATAGGCTTCTTGCTGGACGTAGGATTAAACTATCTCACCCTCGATCGCACTGCCAAGACCTTATCGGGTGGAGAAGCTCAGCGGATACGCCTAGCGACACAAATTGGATCGCAGCTTGTCAATGTGCTCTACATCTTGGATGAGCCAAGCATCGGTCTCCACCAACGGGATAATGCCCGGCTGATATCAGCTTTGAAGAACCTGAGGGATATTGGCAATACCGTGCTGGTCGTTGAGCACGATAAGGATATGATCACCGAAGCGGACTATGTTATAGATATGGGGCCTGCTGCGGGAGAAAGTGGCGGACTCGTTGTAGGTCAGGGAACGCAGGAAGCGTTTGCCAGGGCAAGCACCCTCACTAACGATTATATCAGCGGCAGAAAAGAGATTCCAATTCCAGAAAACCGAAGATCAGGAAATGGGAAAAACCTCGTGCTGAAAAACGCCAGCGGCAATAACCTTAAAAACGTAACGGTAGAATTCCCATTAGGAAAATTCATCTGCGTGAGCGGCGTTTCGGGCAGTGGGAAATCGACTTTAATTGCCGAGACACTCTACCCGATATTAAACCACCATTTTTTCAGAGCGAAAAAAAAGCCGATGCCTTACAAAAAGATCGAAGGACTGGAGCATATAGACAAGGTTATCGAGATCGATCAATCGCCGATAGGAAGAACCCCGCGTTCAAACCCATCGACTTATACCGGTGTGTTTTCAGACATCAGAAATCTCTTCGTGATGCTCCCCGAAGCCAAGATCAGGGGGTATAAACCCGGCCGGTTTTCTTTTAATGTAAAAGGAGGGCGCTGCGAAACCTGTCAGGGTGCAGGCACAAAAATCATCGAGATGAATTTTTTACCCGATGTTCAGGTTCCCTGCGAGGAATGCGGAGGGCGGCGATATAACCGTGAGACACTGGAAGTTAGATACCGCGGAAAATCGATCAGCGATGTGCTTGACATGAGTATAGATGATGCTGTTGACTTCTTCGAAGCGATGCCGGCGATTTATCGTAAGATAAAAACCTTAAAAGATGTAGGCCTGGGTTATATTCGATTGGGGCAGTCGTCTACCACCCTTTCCGGCGGCGAAGCACAACGAGTCAAGCTCGCAACCGAGCTATCAAAGAAAGACACCGGCAATACTTTCTATATTCTCGATGAGCCAACCACCGGCCTGCATTTCGAAGATATCAATGTTCTGCTGGGCGTTCTGAATAAGTTGGTGAGCCGCGGAAATACCGTGCTGGTGATCGAGCATAATCTGGATGTGATTAAAGTAGCTGATTGGGTTATTGATCTCGGGCCGGAAGGGGGATCGGCAGGAGGAAAAATCCTTTTTGAAGGTACTCCTGAAGACCTGATTAAAGTTAAAAATAGTCACACAGGAAAATATCTTGCTCATGAAATGGGCATGGAAATAGCGTAGGGTCTTTCCGCTCAGGAGGATATTTTTTGGCAATTCTTTTCTTAATTTAGAGGATGCTGAATCTTCTTACATCTTCTCAAACCAGGGCTGCAGATGCCTATACTATTGCGAATGAGGGAATAAGCTCATTGCAGTTGATGGAGAAAGCTTCTCATGCCTTTGTCGGTGAACTTAAAAAGGAAGTCTCTGACCTTAAAAGTAGGATAAGCGTTTTTTGCGGCACAGGCAATAACGGTGGAGACGGACTAGCGATCGCCAGAATACTCAAGCAGGAAAATTATACCAATATATCCGTAAAAATCATTCGATTCTCTGCCCATGCTACAGATGACTTCAAAAGCAATCTGGAACGGCTGAAGGAAATGAAAATACCAGTGCGAGAAGTTCAAAATGCGAATGAACTGGAACGGGAAGATGCAGATATAATCATAGATGCCCTAATCGGTTCAGGCCTCAACAAGGCCGCAGAGGGTGAGCTGGAGAAGGTGATATTTCAGATCAATCGTTCGGGCGCAAAAGTAATTTCAGTAGATGTCCCCAGCGGATTTCTTTCTGAGGGCATCCTTAACCCCGACGCTACAAGCATAAAAGCCAGCCTGACAATCAGCTTTCAGCGGCCCAAAATCAACTTCTTTTTTCCTGAATCTGTGCAAGCCCTGGAGCGATTTAAGACGGTGCCTATAGGACTAAACGAGAAATATCTCAGATCATTACCCGGATACTGGAAGCTTGTTGAAAGAAGCGACATAGACCATATCCTAAAGCCACGAAAAAACTTTAGCCACAAAGGCACTTACGGACATGCTCTGATCGTCGCCGGCGCAAAAGAGACCATGGGTGCGGCCCTATTATGCGCTGAGGCCTGCCTGCATACCGGAGCAGGATTAACCACGGCGTACATTCCTGAGAGTGGCCTTACTGCTCTTAATAGCCGCTCACCAGAAGTCATGGCCATTTTCAGCAGGGACGAGCTGATCGGCAGCAACTTTCATAAGTATTCTTCCGTGGCCATGGGTCCGGGCCTGGGTACGAGCGGGGAAACCATGGACCTGCTGGAAGATCTGCTCAGCCGTATGAAGGTTCCTCTTGTTATAGATGCTGACGGCTTGAACCTCCTGGCCTCTAAACCGAGTCTTTTCGATAAAATTCCCGCACTGACCATCCTCACTCCGCATAAAAATGAATTTGACCGGTTATTCGGTGAACACCGCAGCTGGTGGGATCGTGTTGAAACAGCGAGGGAAAAGGCCTCCACGCACAAGGTGATCATCCTGCTGAAAAATCAATATAGCTTCATTATACTCCCCGAAGGAGAGGTGCTGATTAATCCTACCGGCAATCCGGCGATGGCTAGCGGCGGCATGGGAGATATTCTCACGGGAATGATTGCTGCTTTCCTGGCTCAGGGTTACCAGCCAGGGGATAGCGTTGTTCTGGCCTGTTATCTACATGGCCTTGCCGGCGATGAACTGAGAGCGACAGGAATGAAATGTATCCCGCCTGGATATCTGGTAAAAAAGATTCCTTTTCTATTGTGAGTTTCACCTATGAATAGCTTGCGAGAATTATACTGACCCAAGCTACACTTAAAATTCAAATAAATGCTTTTCAGCATGATAGGATGATCGCACCAAGGGGCCGCTCTCCACATACCGGAAACCCATTTCGAGTCCCCTTTCCTTGTATTTCTTAAACTGTTCTGGTGTGATCCAGTCCATTACCGGATGATGATTTCGGCTTGGTTGCAGATATTGTCCAAGAGTTAAGATATGCACTCCCACCTCTAGCAAATCGGCCATTGCCTCCAAAACATCTTCCTCAGTCTCACCGAGACCGAGCATAATACCTGATTTCGTGCGCAGCCCTGATTCTGAAATCCTGCGAAGGCATTCCAGGCTGCGATCATACTTTGCCTGAACCCTGACTTCTTTTGTCAGACGACGCACAGTTTCCAGGTTATGTGACACTACTTCAGGACGGACAGCAAGAACACGAGCCAGATTCTCCCAGTTTCCTTTAAAATCAGGAATGAGTGTTTCCAGCGTGGTTTCCGGACTTTCCCGTCGAATTGCATTGATAGTCTCGGCCCAGACGATGGAACCTCCGTCTTTAAGATCATCCCGGTCGACCGATGTGATGACACAATGTTTAACCTCCATCAATTTAACCGAGTTAGCCACCCGGGCCGGTTCGGTCATATCAACGGCAAGCGGCCTGCCGGTTGCCACGGCACAAAAAGAACAGGACCGGGTACAAATATTACCCAGGATCATAAATGTAGCAGTACCAGCACCCCAGCATTCGCCCATATTAGGACAATTTCCGCTTTCGCAGATCGTGTGGAGTTTATGGGTATCTACCACATTACGTACATGTGCATATTCTTTTCCAACCGGAAGCTTAACGCGAAGCCAATCGGGCTTGCGCGGCGTTTCACTCGCTGGAATAACCGGTAAATCGATCATGTCACAAAGTTATGGAATAATTGATAATTAAGTCGCAATTTAACCATTTTAGATTGTTTGTGTTATCCGGATGACCATTTGTCTTTTCCCATCTATCCCCCATTTCTGGAAAAATTACCTAATTTTGCTGAAACGAAAAAATCATGGCAACTATAGAATCTATCTACCTCGGCGATCTGAGAACCGAGGCTACTCACCTATTTTCAGGCAACAAGACAATTACCGATGCACCGCTCGACAATAAAGGCAAAGCCGAATCATTTTCTCCTTCCGACCTTCTCACTGCGTCGCTGGGAAGCTGCATGATGACAATCATGGGAATAGCTGCCCGGGAGCATGGCATTCAGATAGATGGCACCACCTGCTCACTAACGAAAATAATGGCCAGCGAGCCCCGCAGAGTCAGCGAGATCCAGGTTGTCCTGACCTTTCCAAAAGAAGACTACACTCCTAAGGAAAAGGCCATACTGGAAAGGGCTGCAATTACCTGCCCCGTGGCAAAAAGCCTGCACCCTGACCTGATTCAGAATATAAAGTTCAACTACGGAGCTTAATCCAACAGCTGGCGTCGTCTTATCAGTCTTGGTTACCGGTATATTCCTTCGATAGAGCCGAAGGATCGGAAGGATCCGTGATCTGCTCTGCAATATCGTCCGCAGAAATTTCGCTATGGGAACTTTCGTAAATGCACTCTCCATCTTTGATTAACAAAATCTGTGGAGATTCATGCGGCACCTGAAACTCTTCCGCGATAGCGTTAGAGATATTCCTGTATGCCAGGAGATCGAGGAAATACAAAGGGATGCTTTCGGGAATCGCTGTGCTATCCATTTCGAGTCTTTTTCTAGCCATCATGCTCACAGAGCAACGCGTACTATGCTTAAAGACAACAGAGTAACCGGCAAGCAGTTTAATTTCCTGTAATTGTTGAAGGTTGTTTAGCTGAATCCAATCCATAGTATATTGCTTTCTCGATCTTTAATGTTATTTCTTAGCACAAATTTACGGGCTAGGCCGGAGAATGATATAATACGGATGTCAAATAGACGAAATATGAGATACAGAAGATAATCAGCGCCTGGATTTAGGATAGCTTGCCTAAGCAGGGCAAGGTGTAGACGAGCAAGCCGGTAGAACTGTAGCAGCAGGAAATAATGCTAAAATGTCAATAACTATCTTCTTCATGTACAAAGTAAATTAACCGCCGATCTTTGATTGCACTGCATGTTGACGTTCAGATTAATCGGGTTATTCCCGATTTCAAAATCATTCTGCTGAAAGTCCCAACTGTAGCTGTGACATAATGATCGCCGTAACTGCGGCCTCCTCACCCTTATTTCCATGTTTACCCCCTGCCCGGTCTAATGCCTGGTTCAGATTATCAGTGGTCAACACCCCAAAGACAACGGGCTTGGTATATTTGAGTGAAACATTCGTGATTCCGTTCGCCACCGCATTACAGATAAAATCAAAATGACGGGTTTCGCCTTGAATCACGCAGCCCAGGCAGATCACCGCATCAAGCTTTCCGGAGGCCAGCAGCAGGTCAGCGCCGGATGTCAGTTCAAAACTTCCCGGAACCTGGATCGTCAAGATATTGTCTGCAGAAGCACCTTGCTTTATCAGCAAGTCATATGCGCCCTGATAAAGTGATCCGGTTATTTTCGCATTCCATTGCGATACCACTATTCCGAAACGAAATGCGCGGGCAGAAGGAACTTCTACGTGTGAGAAATCTGAAAGTCCTTTTAACTGTGTAGCCATGGCCTGAATGATCAATGGCTGCGAAATGACCGCCCAGCCATGCCAGCGGATTTTCTCAATTGGCAGCTAAGGCTTCCGCGCGGGCTAAATAAGTCTCGACAACCGAAGCCTCATAGCTTTCAGGATATGAGGTCTTTATCTTTTTATAAGCTTCAATCGCTGATTTGAAATCCTTTTCATGTTCATAGACTAAGCCTAATTTTTTCAGAAATAAAGGACTGGTGAAAGAATTCTCGCCTTTTTCAGCAGCTTTTTTATAATAGGTTATAGCTTTTTTATAATCTTTAAGTTCGCTATACGCATCGCCCAGCATACCCAGAACTAAGGGATCAATGACCGGACTACCGGTACTACTGTATTTCCCAAGTACATCAGCGGCTTTCTTGTATTCCCCTTTGTCCAGGTATAATCCACCGAGGTACGCATTTGCGATATTTGCCGATTTGGTATTCGAGTATTCTTCAGCAATCTTCTCAAAGCCAGGATAAGACCCATCGCCAGATATCGCTTTATCTCTCAATGAGTCGACAGCAGCGTACTGTTCTGCTTTGAACATTTCGTTAGCGGCCTTTTCTGCCCGTGGGGCCAGATAAAAATTCTGATATCCGAAATACAAAAGAATCAGAGCAACAATGGCTATTCCAATTACAGTCAGACTTTTTGAATTCTCCTGAACAAATTTGCTTGTATTCGCCAGCGGATTTTCTTTATCCGGTGTGTTAACTTTTCGATTCTTTGACATTTGCCTTTAAAAATAAGATCCCCCTCCCAAAAGCGGATTATCCGCAAAAATACATTTTTCACATTAAGTATCAACTTTTTAATCAGACAGATTGATTTTTTTTGTGTTAAAGGCTAAAAGACAGCGAAAAGGCTAAATTTGTACAGCCACCTTGATAGAGGAGGAAGATAAGATATGCA
>CAZFQV010000070.1:0-9022 GCA_964521175.1 uncultured Sphingobacterium sp. | reverse complement strand
AATACCTGTTCCCGGAGCGTGCGGTAGAATGACGGATCTCGAAACATTTCAGTTACGTTGACCGTAATCTGCTCTACAAACCGCTTGAGGTAGTCAGGGCTGCTTCTCAACCGATAACGGAACTCTGCGAAGCTAGGAAATTTGTCGAGAGAGAAGAGTCTGTTAATCCTTCGTTTAAGCGATGCCCTGGAATAATTAGTAAAATCATAGCCATAGATATCCAGTATATCATGGATCAGTATCTCAACCTCGGAATCTTTTATTTCGCTTTCATCCACGACATTAACTTAGGTGCTCGTTCAAAATACCCATTAAAACGTCTACATCAATAGGTTTAGAGATATAATTATCAGCCCCTGCAGCGAGTGCCTTACCCCGGTCGCCCACCATCGCCTGTGCAGTTACGGCAATTATGGGAATATGGGAAATCCCATTATCCTCTCTAATCCTCTCGATAGCTTCATAGCCATCCATGTCAGGCATCATTATATCCATTAATATAATACCTATTTGCTGGTCCCTTTTTAGGATTTCTATGCCTTCAATCGCACCTGGTGCTGAAAGGCAGCTATATTTCCTGGCCTTCAGAACTGCCGATAATGCAAAAATATTTCGGCTGTCATCATCAATTATCAGTACTTTTTTATTGCTGACCATATTTAATGAAGTTGTTGTTTTGACTAATTAGTTTGTTTATCGTAAAGCCATACTCTGAGAAGGGAAATCAGCTGGTCCATATCTACCGGTTTAGAAATATAGTCAGATGCCCCTGCTCTGATACATTTTTCCCGGTCGCCCATCATGGCTTTGGCGGTAACTGCTAACACAGGCAGTTGCTTGTATTTTGGATTTTGGCGAATTCTCGTGGTGGATTCATAACCATCCATCTCGGGCATCATCATGTCCATTAATACAATATCTACGGAATTGGGTTCGTCCAGGATTTTTAGGGCCTCTTTGCCATCGACGGCTGAAATCACTTTCATGTTGTGTTTTTCCAGAGCCTTGGTAAGAGAAAAGATGTTCCGTACGTCGTCGTCAGCAACGAGCACCGTTTTGCCTGTAAGCACTTCGTCCATTCCGCCTATATTTTTATTGCGGATTGTATCCTTGTTTTCCTTGTGGTCTTCAACCAGATGAAGGAACAGCCCTACTTCGTCTAGTATTCGTTGGTAAGAATGCGCAGTTTTAATAACTATAGAGTCAGCATATTTTCTGATTTTACTTTCTTCCCCTTTCGAAAGATTCTTTCCAGTGAATATGATGATTGGCAAGTTCTCCAGGCCAGGAGTGGCCTTAACCAGCTCTAAGGTTTGATAGGCATTTTGGTCGGGGATTCCCATATCCAAAATCACACAGTCTACTTCCTTCTTGTTCAGCAGGCTAATACCGTCGGCAACCGTGCCGCTTATCTCAGAATTTATATTGAAATTACTCAGGAAGTAACCTAAGGCCTTAGCGTGTTTGGGATTTTCCTCAATAATCATCACTTTTCTGGGATGGCGGCTCAGGGCATCTTCCAGCTTCTGAAATATCCGGCCCATGTCAATTAAAGCGATCGGTTTATTGATAAAATCAACCGCACCCTTCATCAGGCTTTCCTTTTTTACCTCCATCGATGACATGATGTGTACGGGGATATGGCGGGTAGATGGATTTGACTTTAGTTCTTCCATCACCTCCCACCCATCTTTCACGGGCAATTGAATATCGAGCAAGATGGCGATGGGTTTATATAGTAAGGCCATTTCAAGGCCCTGATCACCGCGAACGGCAACGACTCCCTTGTATTTTTGCTTACGGGTATAGTCGAGAAGTGCGCTGGCGAAGACAGTATCATCCTCAATAATAAGGATAACCTGATCTTCTGGCCCGATAGTATGCCTGTCATCATCGACATCGGCCGGGATTACCGTGGCTCTGAAACGTTCCGGTTCGTTAGGCTGAAGGGATTCATCGATTGTCTTTTGAGCAGTTTCAGACTCTTCCGCGCTTTGTTCGGTAGATTGCGATAAGGGCAGCTCTAGCACAAACTCACTTCCCTCGCCAGGTTTGCTGTATAGCCGGATCTCCCCACCGAGGAGTTTGGCTAACTCTTTACTTATCGATAATCCCAATCCGGTACCTCCGAACTTCCGCCGGGTGGATCCGTCGGCCTGCTGGAATGCTTCGAATATCTGTTGTTGTTTGTCTTCAGGAATACCTATGCCCGTATCTTTCACACAAATCTTTACACGGCCTACACCTTCTGGCTTCGAGATATTAAGGGTAATTGAGCCTTTCGCAGTAAATTTCAGCGCATTAGACAGTAAGTTTTTGAGTATTTGTTCGAGTCGAAGCTTATCTGTGACAATATGTTCAGGAGCAGATGGATCTATAGTCAGTTTTAGCTCAAGATTCTTTTCTTTCGCAATGGGTTCAAACAGCGGACGAAGGTCGTTAATGACTTCCTGGAAGGCAATCGACTGGAATTCTAGATCCATTTTCCCGGATTCTATTTTGGAAAGATCCAGAATCTCATCGATCAGGCTAAGTAATCCCTGCCCTGCACTTTGGATTACTTCTGCATATTCTATGTGCTCTCTATCCAGCGAAGCATTTTCAGACATCAGCCTTGAGAGTAGCAGAATTGAATTAAGCGGAGTGCGTAATTCATGCGACATGTTGGCCAGGAACTCTGATTTGTATTTTGTGCTTAATTCAAGCTGCTCGGCTTTCTGTCGGATATCCAGATTACGCTCCACAATGACCTGGTTTTTCTCTTCCAAAAGTCTGCTTCTTTCTTCCAGCTCCTGGTTGCTTTGCATAAGCTCTTCCTGCTGTACCTTTAGTTCCTCTTCAGAAGCCTGGATCTTTTGAGTTTGGGTTTCCAGTTCCGCATTTAAATTTTCAAGCTCGCTATGTTGAGTTTGGAGTTCTTCGGCTTGTGCCTGGGTTTCCTCCAGAAGTTCCTGTTGCTTACGCCTGATCAGCGAAGTATATAAAGCTACCCCTATATTGTTTACAATTTCTGACATGAATTCGAGGATGCTTTCAGAAATGCCGGTAAGAGAACCCATCTCCATGACACCCATAAGCTTAAATTCATGATATATTGGAATGACAACTATAGCGCTGGGTTTAATGTTGCCTGAAGCATAGCTGATGATGACATCCTCCGCAGAGATATCATTAATTACGATAGGTTTTCCATTTAATGCGCTTTGGCCTACCAGACCTTCACCAAGCATCATGACCTCCCGTTCACTGCGATTGGTCAGCGCAAAGCTACCGGCCAGGTGGAGACGTTGATCGTCTTCATATAAGTAAAAAGCTGCTACCTGACTGTTGGTGTATTCTGCCAGAAATTGGACGATATCATTAGTGAGCACCTCTAAACTTTTTTCGCCTACCATGATTTCATTCAGCTTTGCGATACCGCTCTGCAGCCATTCTTTATGATATAATTTGGCGAATGATACTTCCAGTGACTCGGCCATGCTGTTTAATGCCCAGGAAAGACTACCCAGGTCGTCTTTCTCATCATCATTAACTCTGATTTTATAATCCCCGGCAGATATTTTACCCGCAATATCCTGAATAATAGATATCCGCCCGCGAATCTCCTTGTCCTTTAATTCGAGCTCTTTCTGTAAGTTTAGTTTCTCTTCATAATCAGCTGTGACTTTCATATAGAAGAAAATGGTGATGAGAAAGGATAATAAGGCGGCGATGATTATAAGGTTCGGCGTATACGAAGCAAATCGGTTCATTCGGGCGGTATCCTCGGCAAGCTTTGCCCTTTCATGCGTTTGCATGGTTTCAATCATCGCACGGACTTCTTCCATCATATCTTTACCAGCCTGAAGAAATTCGATATTGATGGTTCTATTGGCTTTTCTATCATCGATTAACTTCTGTAGATAGTCTACCCGCCTGTTCAGCAAATCTTTAATCTCCGCCAGATTCTTCTGCTGATAAGAATTAGCATAAGTTAATTCACTGAGATGGCCGAGCTGAGTGTTAATATTTTCGGCAACATTGTTAAAGCGCGCCAGAAAACGTTCGTCACCTGTTAAAAGATAGCCCCTTTGTCCGGTCTCGGCGTCTCTCATGATGGTTCCCAGATTATCCAGCTCAGTGAGGATAGTGGAAGTTTGATCTACCCGATCTGAGCTGTTTATGAGTGCATTAATACTAATGAAAGATGCGGTAGAGCTAATCATGAGCACCAGAAGTGACAGCCCGAATCCTATTTGGATGTTTCGTTTGAACGTTGATTGCATCGTTTTATCTCTTTTTTTATTTTTTCGTCAGATAAATCTTTGACGATTATTTATATAATGCCCGGTTGGTTAGCAATGACAATTAACGGTGTATTTTTAACCGGGTTGATTTAAAGGAATCTTGAAATAGAATTCAGATCCTTCACCGGGCTTGCTTTTTACTCCACAACTCCCCTGATGACGTTGGATGATCTCAGAACATATATAAAGCCCTATCCCCAGCCCCTGAAAACGTGAGGCGGAGTTTTCGGATCGGTAGAATTTTTCAAATAAATGATTCTGCATTTCTTTGGGTATACCTATCCCGAAGTCTTTCACCACCAGCATGATCTCATTTTTTCCTGTGATGGAAGTCTCCACGTGGACTTCTTTACAATCAGGAGAATATTTAAGTGCATTCGTAAGATAATTAATAATCACCTGTTCGATTCGCATCTCATCTCCGTAAACCTGAGCTTCTACGGTTTTCTTTTGAATAATTTCGCATTCATGTGTTTGTCCTATTACATCAATAGCGTTTTGCAGCATGGAATTGAAGTCGAAAAGCTTTTTATTGAATTCCATTTTCCCACTTTCAATCTTTGAGATGTCAAGAAGATCGCCGATTAGGTTCTGGAGCTTTCCGAGCTGCACGCTCGTTCGGGTCAAATAATTTTCAACCGATTTGTCTTCATATTTTTTAAGAGAGCGCTGCAGGAGCTGGACATACCCTATGATACCAGTCAACGGTGTCTTTAGCTCATGGCTGGCGATGCTAATGAACTCATCCTTTTTACTTTCGGCCGCCTTTCTCGATTCTATTTCCAGGAGAAGTGCTGACTGTATGCGGGTAAGCTCGAGGTTTTGCTGATAGAGCCGGTAAAAGGTTTTTACTTTAAGTAGTAGAATATCCGGATCGAATGGTTTGGTGATATAATCCAGCCCACCCGAGGCATATCCTTTAGTGATAAATTTCTTATCCGTATTAACAGCCGACAGGAAAATAATTGGGAGATCTTTGGTTTTACCATATCCGGATATCGCTTCTGCTACCTCAAATCCGTCCATCCCTGGCATTTGTACATCGAGAATGACCAGAAAGTAGGAATTTTTAAGAATTTTTTTTAATGCTTCTTCTCCAGATTGGGCAGTATCTACGCGAAATCCATAAAGTTCCAACATTTTTTTTAATGAGAACAGGTTTTCAGCAGTATCATCTACAATTAATATCATTGTCCGTAATTCAGTGTTTGAAACTTATTGGATAAGTAGCGGGAATCCATAAACATAAAAAATAATTATGAATCCCTAACTGGAATTTTTCCAATGAGCCGTAAACAGGAATATTTTTCATTGCTGTATAGATTTTAACATGTTTACCATTCAATGTGATAACTTTGGATTCTCATCAGTGTAAATTATGAAAGTCGCAATAAACGGATTCGGTCGGATAGGGAGAATCACGCTCAGAGCTCTGCTTTTAAAGAAGGGCATAGAGGTTCTCGCTATTAACGACCTTAGTAATACAAATACATTAGCTCATTTGTTTAAATATGATTCTGTCCATCGTGGTTTTGAGGGTACCGTTAGCGCCTCTGACACCCATTTGTCTGTAAATGATCAGGCTATCCGCATTTATGCGGAGAAAGACCCGTCGAATCTTCCCTGGAAAGATCTGGATATTGATTTGGTGATTGAATCTACCGGACGGTTTACTTCTGCAAGCCTTGCCGAGGCGCATTTACAAGCGGGAGCAAAACAGGTGATCATCTCAGCACCAGCTTCTGACAAAGAGCTGCCGACAATCGTTTTAGGGGTGAATGAAGCAGCAGTAGACTTGAAGGCTCCTATCATTTCCAATGCTTCCTGCACAACCAATAATGTGGCTACTCTGGTCAAAGTACTCGACGATAACTGGGGAATTAAGAATGGATATATCACTACCGTGCATTCCATGACAGGTGATCAAAACTTACATGACGCTCCTCATAAGGATCTTAGAAGAGCCAGGGCCGCTTCAGCGTCCATCATCCCCACTACAACAGGTGCGGCGAAAGCTATTACAAACATTTTTCCACATCTTGAGGGTAAATTGGGAGGTGCCGGGATACGGGTGCCTGTACTTAATGGCTCCCTTACCGACTTTACCTGCACTCTTAGGATTCAGCCTGATATTGAAGCAATTAATGCCGCATTTAAGCAAGCATCTCAAGGGTTTCTAAAAGATATCCTGGAATACACCTCCGACCCGATCGTTTCAGTTGATATTCTGGATAACCCTCATTCCTGTATCTTTGATTCTGAATTGACCTCGATTGTAGGTGATCTGATAAAGGTTGTAGGATGGTATGATAATGAATCGGGTTATTCCAATCGCCTGGCGGATTTGGTTGTAAAGATCGCGGAGGAGAAAAAGAAACATTCTGCGGCATCGGTATAAGGCAGCAGTTAGAACACATAAAGACAAAAGCAGGTTATATGAAGACAGTAGAGTATTTGAATTTTTCAGGGAAGAAAGCTTTGGTAAGGGTGGATTTCAATGTGCCACTCGATAAGGATTTCAATATTACTGATGACAACCGGATTATGGGCGCCGTCCCTACTATAGAAAAGATATTGAAAGATGGCGGTGCGGTAATCCTTATGTCGCACATGGGCCGGCCAAAAGATGGGCCGGCAGAGAAATATTCGTTAATTCACCTCGTTAAAGCACTTTCACTGATCCTAAACAGAGCGGTGCAGTTTGCAGATGATTCAATTGGTAAGGCAGCGGTCGAGAAGGCTGCGGCATTGAAAAATGGCGAAGTGTTGTTGCTTGAAAACCTGCGCTTTTACAAGGAAGAAGAAGCCGGAGACGAAGCTTTTGCAGAGAAATTGGCCTCGCTGGGTGATGTTTACGTGAACGATGCCTTTGGTACGGCACATCGTAAACATGCTTCTACGGCTGTTATCGCTCAATTTTTTCCCGACGCTAAATACGCTGGTTATCTGTTGGCTGGTGAACTCGCTAATGCTGAAAAACTATTAAATCATGCGAACAAGCCGTTTACGGCGATTATGGGTGGAGCTAAAGTTTCGGATAAGATCCTTCTGATCGAACAGTTGCTCGGCAAGGTTGATAATCTGATTATTGGCGGCGGAATGGCCTATACCTTTGCCAAGGCAAAAGGTGGTGAAATTGGTAATTCGCTCGTAGAAGAGGATAAATTAGATCTCGCACTGGAATTGTTGAAAAAAGCTAAAGAGCAGGACGTTAGTTTATTTCTTCCCGTCGACTCCGTGGTGGGGGATGCTTTTGCTGCTGATGCGAATACTGCAACAGCCCCGAATAGTGCCATCCCGGTTGGTTGGATGGGACTGGACATTGGTCCTGAGTCAATCAAAATATTCAGTGCAGTTATCAAAGATTCCAGGACGATTTTATGGAATGGCCCGATGGGCGTTTTTGAGATGCAGAAATTTGAAGCAGGTACCAGAGCTATAGCTGAAGCCGTAGTGAATGCTACGAAAAATGGAGCGTTTTCCTTGATCGGAGGTGGAGATTCTGCTGCTGCAGTAGCCAAATTCGGTTTCGAGGATGAGGTGAGCTATGTTTCGACCGGCGGCGGTGCCTTGTTAGAATATATGGAAGGTAAGGAATTGCCCGGCGTGAAGGCGCTGAACTCTTAAATTCTAAAGTAAATCAGCTTGGCCTGAGAGTGATGGCTTGTAAAGAATGCTTGTTAAATAAAAAATAAATTCAGCGCTCGAAAACCTGGATTCGTCTGCCTGCCTAACTACTATGAGGACCCTTATTACGAACAATAAGGCTTATTGTGATTAGTAATATGAGGGTCAGAACGGAAGGAAGTGCTATAAAAAGTAAACCTGCACCCGGTGTATTTTTCCCTGTTGCGGGATCGTAATTGAAACAGGAAAACCATGTATTTTTATCTGGAAGACGATAGCTGGGAGAGAAAACATTATTTACACTGCTAATAAGCAGGTTTAAATCATTAAATGATCTAATGCCAATCAGTTTCTTAGTGATATAGCCATCGGTATTTATACCCACTAATAGTGCCTCATGATCGTATTCATTCCTGATACTATCCCAAGCAGGGGAAAAACCGATCGATTTGTTGAATCTTGCGATACTATCGGTAACAGCGAAAGTCCATTGAGCACTCTCCTCCGGATCAATCCAATGTGCTTTTATACTCATGTCATCCACTCCATCCCTCGGATCAAAGCTAAGAATCAACAGGTTGACGGAGCCCTTATGCGCAGCCATTGCCAAGCTTTGTTTCAGTTGTAACAAGAATGGATTGCACACCCCCGGACAGCGGGAATAAATCAGTCCGATGAGTAATGGCTTCTTGCTATAAAGCTCATTAAGAGAGATGGATTCGCCCGCAGTGGTGCTTAGAGGAGTATCATATACTTTTTGATAAACACTGACCTCCTCAGCTAGATCTCTGGAGACAGTTTGGGCATTTAATAAGAAACAATAAGCAGTTGCTATGATGGTGACAACAATATTTTTAAGCATCTTTTAGAAATCTTTATGAAGAATATCAGGATAGCAATTAGATAAATGGTGGCAAAAGCCGCTCCTATATTCGCCAGCAACGGAGCATCGGGGAATTCTGCCGGATAGTTACTATACCTTCTTGGAATGGAATCTGCACCCCCCAGATAGAACGCGAGAAGAAAACCAGTGCCACCTATAATGAGAAGAGGAAGTATAATCTTTGTAAACGCTTCAGATTTGATTTTTTCAGTGTACTGAATAGAAA
>CAZFQV010000069.1:5237-9032 GCA_964521175.1 uncultured Sphingobacterium sp. | reverse complement strand
AGCCGTTCACGGGATAATCATCGCTGCCTGGCAGGTTTATTAATAATTATCATCATGTCAGATTCTTATCTTATCCGTATAGGTTATTTATACAGATAGAGTAGATTTCCCTGGGATAGTTTAATATGGAAATGTTAAAAGATGTTAAGACTTGTGTTTATCGAGATTGGAGATAGTTTTCTGCATCTGGGAAACCATCGTGGTTAAAGTTTCGAGCGTAGGTTCCGGAGCAGGAGCTGGGAAATGAGTGCTGATATAGGCACGCGCTTTCCAGATCTCCAGAACATCCTCGCCCTGAATGGTGTACGGCTCATACACCGGATTATCCGAGATTAATTTAAGGGTTTTATTTTCTTTAAAACGATTACCTGCCCGTTTGTAAACCACGCCGTCTTCTTTACTGATGATCACATAGGTGTCGCCTACCTTAAGATCATTCCAATTGCTGAGGTATTCTCCAACAACGAGGGTTCCTGATTGTAAAGGAAGCATAGAGTCGCCTTTGATTTCAAAAGCGCGGTAGGTACCCTGTTTAAAAATAGGCAAATGAAATTTTGGGAGCTCGCTGATAAATTCCGGATCACCATAGCCATTTAAATACCCTGCGCTGGCTTTCACCGGAACCAGCTCTATGTTTTCCCGATCCTGATTGTCAACCGAAATGCTCAGAACCCTAATGCTGGCCGGGTCTCCCTTTGGCTTAGGTTTCCATCGATCGTCTATTTGTTCGTTGATCAGTTCGTCCATACTGAGTTCGTAAAACTCCGCGAATTTTTTCAGTAATTCATATTTTGGCTCTGCCCTGTCCTCTTCATAGGCGCCTACCAGCGAGCGTTTGATACCCATTACATCAGCAAACTGCTGTTGCGTAAATCCTTTTTTCTTTCTGAGGTATTTAAGATTGGAAGAGATATTTGCCATTGTAAAATAAATTTGTAAATACTAAAATAATTAGTATTTTTATGCTCATAAAATTAGTAATTATTTTTTTAAATAGAAAATTAAAGATACAATATATGCCGATCCTTAAAAAAGATGACGCCAGGATAAAGAAATATGTCTACCTGGTAACCGACCGTAATCGTAACTCACTGTATGTCGGAATGAGTTCAGACCTGACAAAAACCATGGATTTTTATCGCCAGATGCCGAATCTGTTCTTCGATTCCGGCCAGCAGTTGACCCGTTTGGTTTATTTTGAGGAGTTGAGTAGTGAGAGAAGTGCGACGCAACGCTTTCATCTCATTAGCAAATTCACCCGTATCCAGAAAAACAGACTGATCCGCTCGGTAAATCCGGACTGGCTGGATCTGACCTTGGGGCTCGATTTTGAGCAGATCCTGATGTCGGGGATACAGCCGGTGAGTTTGGTGAGATATCAGTCATGAGCAATGAGCTGTCAGCTCTTTGCTTACGACTCATACTCACACCTTGCTCATTGCTCACAACTCACAACTCACAGCTCACAGCTCATTGCTCACAGCTCATTGCTCACAGCTCACAGCCCTACCATCCCGGTGCAAATGTAAGTCCGAACACACCGGTCTTGACATCCGTTCTCTGGAATGGGATGGCATAGTAAGGCTCTAATACAAAATACCCGAAAACATTGACCCTTAATGACACACCCGCGCTCATTGCAGGAACCCGCTCATAAACCGGATTGGCAGCAGTACCGATGTTTGCCGGTGTTTTATGAAAAGCAACCTTAGAATCACTGTCATATGCCAATCCCATATCAAAAAAGAGATTGAGATCAGAGAACAGGAATTTAGACTCAAATGCAGCAAGTCTTGCGGGGCCAGTGAAAGGCAGTCTCAGCTCGAAATTCGCCACCGCGATCTTTGAGCCTACTAATTGGTTTATATCGAAACCATTGGTTGAGGTGGATCCATTTTTGTAAAAGGAATTGGCCTCGTATCCGCGAATCAAATAGCCATACCCAGCATACATAGAGTAAAGCCGGTCCTGATCACGGCCGAACCTGGAGTAGCTGTACAAGCGTGCAGCAAGGGTAACGGGCTTAATGCGTACATACTTCCTGCCGTCGAGTGTTAATGCGGCTAATTTATAATCGCCCAGATAGTTTTCTATACCCACCCGATAGCGGTAACCGTCCAGGGGAGAAGTTAAGCCCGAAAAAGAATTGTCACCTACGAACGCCGTATTTAACTGATAGGTTGTAAACGGTTCAAACGGTACACCGTAGGTACTCTCGGCATCTGCCCTGGACAGCTTTACCTTATTCGCTCCGATCTGATAACCAATAAACCCATTGTTATATTCATAATAGTTATTGTAACGATCGATCCGGTAACTATATCTACTAACGCCCGTTCCGACCTCAAAACGATGGTTTTTTGAAAACGGATAGGAGCCGAAAGCCTGAGCCTGATCCTCAAAAGTTCGGATAATATCGTAACGCTCATTATATACGGTAGCGGTTCCTCCGCCCTGTATAGGTATTGATTCGAGAGCTGCCGTAACCTGCCCTGAAACATAGGGAATATGGGAAAGTGATCCGCCCCAATTGATCCGGCTTTCCTGATTGATATACGCTATCTGCCCTCCAAAATCATAGATCTCACCATTAACGGAGGCTGCAGCATAGATCTGATTCCTGCCGAGTATATCGCTGAACACACCCATAATACCGCTCGATAGGCCTGTACCAAAGCGGCCCACAGATGCACCAACGCCGTTGCTCGACAGGTAATCAAGCTTAAATTGTGGTTTATACTCTATCGTTTTGATTGAGTCGGTGGGGATTTCTTCAAATCTCTCAAAATTATTGAGGTTAGCGTTAATAATATTCACGCCCACCGATTTCGCCGGAGGGAGTTGAGCAGCATCGAAATTAATATCGGTAGTTTCTACCTTTTCGGCGGTAAAATCAGAAGACCTGGCATTGTAGATCGCATACTTCTGAGCCCGGTAGTAGGAGTAAACTACATCACCCCCGTTTGAGAGACTTAAAGCAGGCGAGTATTCTGTGATACCGCTGATCCCTGTAAAATAAGTGGTTAGTTTTTCAATATCCTGATCAGCTAAGTTATAACGATACAAATTCCTGAATCCGTCTCTGTTGGAAAGGAAATAAATACTTTTATTATCTGCAGAATATTGAGGATTTAAGTTGTTTGCCCCCTCAAATATCGGAAGGTCTGTGATCCGCCTGCTTGCCAGATCCATCACCGCTAAACTCATGGTGATATCCACACTGACCGATGAACGATTGTAATTACTTCGGTCGGTACTAAATACGATCGCCTTCCCATCTCTTGAATAGCTCGGGTGGTATTGTGAAAATCGGTCATTTGTCAGCTGGATTAGTTTCTTCGTATTAAGATTAAACTGATACAAATCGCTCTGGCCTTCTTTTAAACCAGAGAAAGCTATATCGACCCCATTTGGCGACCAGGTGATGTTACTGAACTCCTCTACGTCGCCCATCGCTTCCGTAGCTACTGTTCTCCCCGTGGCAATATCAACGATGAAAAGCTTGGTTACGCCCGCGCTAAAAGCGCTGAAAGCAAATCTCTTACTATCCGGTGACCAGGCGCCTGAGGATTCGATGAAGTTAAACTCATCAATATGGGAGTTCCTGGATTTGCTGGTCAACTTACGGATGATTTCTCCGGTATGTGCATTCGCTAAGAAGAGATCTATACTCAACAGGTCTTTTTCAGAGAGGAAGGCCACATAATTCCCGTCAGGAGAGACGGCAGGAGCCACATTGTAGTTCTCGCCACCGTTGTTATTATCGATGATTCTGTTGCCCACCGGCGCCTGACT
>CAZFQV010000069.1:0-5227 GCA_964521175.1 uncultured Sphingobacterium sp. | reverse complement strand
GTATTCTCTATACTTGTTTTCCACAGGCTGGAAAGCGTGCGTTCATCATAACCAAAGGTGCGCCGGATAGCCATTTCATAACCGTATTTCGCGGTTTCTTTGAAGAACGGAACGATCACAGTATCCCCGTAGGTAGAACCGATATACGACCAAAATGCCTGTCCGTAGCGATAAGGAAAATATTTATTGGAAGTAGTCAGATCTTTTAAGGTTGGAATGTCATGATTTAAGAGAGCGTCTCTCATCCACATGGCGGTATAGGCATCTTGTTTCCCTACCGACAAGTATTCTGCCATTCCTTCCACCATCCATAGCGGCAAATTGCCGATATTTTCAAGGTTAGTAGAATCACCTTCAATGAGCGAATGATACTGGAAGGCATGGACGAGCTCGTGTCCAAGAACGTGCCGGGTCTGATGTTCCAGCATAGAAACAGGCATGATCACCCGGTTTTTCATCCCCTCTGTTACACCACCGGTTCCAACGCCTATTTCCCCGCTTAAAGCCGTAGTCTGCTGAAAATCAGGATGGTTTGAATAAAGAATAAGCGGATTTTTCTTTGAGAAAGTATCGCGGAAGACCTGCTGATGCAGGTCATACCAAATTTCAGCCTCCTTTGCGAAGTTTTTTACGAGACTATCATTTTTTAGATAATAATAAAGCTCGAAGTGAGGAGTTTGATATACCTGAAACTTTAGGTTCTTATATCTCACCTTATTCTGACCGAAGTACTGAGCCTGGGCATTTGTTCCCAAACTCAGAAAAATAATTCCAATAAGGGCTGAAACGAGCCAGAAAGGGAATTTTCTCTGTACTTTCTTATGTTCTCTCATTGTAAAAACGTCTATGTTCTAATTGAGTAAAGTTAATGATTTTGGTCATGCGCTTTGTTCTTAATAAATAAGTATAAAATGGCATCAATTGTTTTGCTTCGATCTATTCTCCCGGCGCTCTTCTCTGATCTGTTTACGCGTTTTAGGTGCTTCAGGCTCAGATTGTATATCGGGCGTGGTCGCAGGCTTACCTGGAGGCTGCTGATTTCGACTTCGCTGCTGACTTGTGCTGTTAATGTTTTCGAGCGAGGGCAAGGGAATCAGTGCGCTATCGCTAAATTGATTCTGGAGTAATAGTGAATCCGAGAACAGACTGTCCGTGTTTATGGTATCACGCTGGGAGAATCTCGGACTCGGGCAATCATATTGCCTGGTAATTTTAACGTCCGGTTTTGGGAAAGGGCCGAAGGTGATACCTAAGGATTTGTCTTGATAAACCTTCTCCATAAATTTTGCGAAGATCGGCAGCGCGGTGCGTGACCCTTCGCCTGTTGCAGAAGTTTTGAAATGAACGCTGCGTTCATCACATCCTACCCATACGCCGGTAACCAGGTCTTTGGTGACACCCATATACCAGCCGTCGACATAGTCTGAAGAAGTGCCTGTTTTGCCACCGATTTGATTATTCCCTTTCCAGAGATCCCACTCCCATAAGGCCTGTGAAGTGCCGCCGGGTTCTTCCATACCTCCTCTTAGCATATAGAGCATCAACCAGGCAATCTCTTCGCTTAGTGTTCTTTTTTGTTCTGATTTAAACTCCTCTATAACCCTGCCATCAAGATCTGTGATCCTTTCAACCAGTATGGGCTCCGATCTTACCCCTTTGTTCAGGAAAGTTCCGTAGGCCTTCACCATCTCAAATACGCTGACATCGTTGGGCCCCAAACTTACAGAGGGTACAGCTTTGAGTTCACTTTCTATACCACTTAGATGAGCATATTTTACCACATTTTCGGCACCAACTTGCTGAGTCACCTGTGCGGTGATTGAATTTACAGATTTGCCCATCGCCCATCTTAATGACATTTCCATGCCCGTGAAATTCCAGTCGGCATTTTTAGGTTCCCAGTACTCTGTTTTGCCATCATTCTGATAAGGGATGCTCACGGCTTTGTCTACGAACTTATCGCAAGGGCTCATGCCTGCCTCCAGCGCAGCCAGGTAGGCGAAAGGTTTAAAGGTGGAGCCTGCCTGACGCTTAGCCTGGTTTACATGATCGTAGTTAAAATATTTATGATCAATTCCTCCTATCCAGGCCTTGATATGGCCATTGAAAGGGTCCATGGTCATCATGCCAGTATTTAGAATTTTCGCATAATATTTGATGGAATCGATGGTCGAAAAAATCACCTCTTTCTCACCATCCCAGTTGAAGACCTTCATCTTCTTGGGCCTATTCAGGTAGTAGTTAATGGAGTCTTGGTTGTTCTGGTATTTTTTCTTTAAGGCATCGTAATAAGGCAGACGCTGTGCTGCCTTCTCGGGGAAGTCGAGAATCTCTTTGCCGTCTGAAGTTCGCCAGGGGTTTTCATTGCCCCATGCATTCTCCAATCGCTTTTGGAGAGTCTTCATTTGATCTTTTACCGCCTCCTCTGCATATTGCTGCATCCTGGAGTCTATTGTCGTATAGATTTTCAGCCCGTCCGTATAGAGGTCATAGCCGTTTTCTTCACACCATTTCTCCAGGTATCGTGCCACCGCCGACCGCAGGTATGAGCCTCCATCACTGCCTTCGTCGAGACTTCCGGGATCGAGCTTCAATGGCTTCTGGCTATATTTTTGGTATTCTTCGGGTGTCAGATAAGCATATTTTTCCATCTGGGAGAGCACCGTATTACGCCTCTCTACCGATTTTTCGGGATTGCGGGTAGGATTGTAGGTTGTGGTAGCTTTAAGCATTCCTACGAGCAAGGCTGCTTCATCAACCTCGAGTTCGGACACGTTTTTATTGAAATATCGCCTCGCTGCGGTTTTAATGCCGAAGGTATTACTGCTGAAAGGCACTGTATTGAGGTACAGGGTCAATATTTCTTCTTTGGTATAATAGTGTTCCAGTTTGTAGGCAGTAGCCCATTCCTTTAATTTATAGATGATTGTGCGCAGCAGGGGAATATGTTTGATGAAACCCTGAGATTTACGATTCCTGGTGCTGTACAGGTTCTTGGCTAGTTGCTGGGTGATGGTGCTCGCTCCCCGTTTATCACCCGTTGCCGTAGAGATTGTGCTCGAGATGATGGAGCGGAAGTCAACGCCCTGATGACTAAAAAAACGAACGTCTTCGGTCGCGACAAGTGCGTTGATGACCGCCGGGGCAATACTGTCATAACTCACCGGAGTACGATTTTCACGATAATATTTACCGATTAATTTACCATCAGCGGTATACAGTTCCGAGACCACGTTCATGTTCGGTTCCTTAATATCCCTGACGTTCGGCGAATACCCGAAAAGCCATAAAAAATTTAGTTCGAGGGCGCAGAAAAAGAGGATAATAAAATAGAGCGCGATCAGCGAGTACCGGAAAGGCTTATTCTTAATTCGTCGGAACATATGGTAAAGATGGTTAAAACACAGGTAAAATGATGTAAAATTATTGAATTTTAGAATTGTAGAGATTTAACGCAAGGGGCTTATTAAAATTTTTAAATTGCAAGAGGCACAAGTAATTTCTTATGAAAGATATAATTAAACAACTCAGAGTAGATAAAGTTGATGAGTTCCAACTTAAGGATCATAAGCCCAGATTTGATGGAGGTTATGATAAGGACGCTGCGGACGACATTCTGGAGTCTTTGAAAATCGAGATGAATGATCTTCAGGAAAAATTGTATGCCGCCAATAAGCATGCTTTGCTGATTATATTCCAGGCAATGGATGCAGGCGGTAAGGACAGTATTATCGGGCATACTATGAGCGGACTAAACCCACAGGGTTGCCAGGTCTATAGCTTTAAACAGCCGAGTGCGGAAGAACTCGATCATGACTTTCTATGGCGGCATGCCCGGGCGATGCCTGAAAGAGGTAGAATCGGAATTCATAACAGATCGCATTATGAGAATGTCCTGGTATGTAAAGTTCACCCTTCTTACATTCTGAATGAGCATATTGCGGGTATAACTAAAGTAGATGACGTGGATGAGAAATTCTGGGAAGCCCGCTATACGAGTATCCGAAACTTTGAAAAACATTTAAGTGAAAACGGTACGGTTATTCTTAAGTTTTTTCTGAACGTATCGAAAGAGGAGCAGAAAGAGCGTTTTCTGGAGAGAATTGAAAACCCCCTGAAAAACTGGAAATTCTCTCACGGCGATATTGAGGAACGCAAACTATGGGATGATTATATGAAGGCCTATGAGCGTGCTATTCGGGAAACATCTACGAAATATGCGCCCTGGTATGTTATTCCGGCAGATAAGAAATGGTTCACGCGTATTGCGGTGAGTTCGGTCATTACCGAAACACTGAAGTCTTTAAAGCTGCAAGTGCCAGAGCTGGCCGGTTCTGAAAAGGCAAAACTGGAAGAATGCAGGAAGGAATTGCTGGCCGAAGAATAAGCAATATTAGGTAAATATACCAACTATTCTAAGGTGGGAAATAAAAACCAGTAGAGATCTGACTTTTTAAATGTTAATATAACGAGTTCGATATAAGGAAGATTAAAATGATACAGTTATAATTGGTTAGATAAGGATGGGGAATGATTATGGAAAGTAATACCTGTGAGGTATAAGATCGTTCAGCCCTTTCCTCCGGAGTAGTTCCGGCAAGAAAGACCGTTGTGTTTCAAATGAGCGAAAGCCGGAAGCTACTTCCTCCGGCAAGGTTTATTTTATCCCTGGCTGTATTTCATAGATATGGTGGTCTGGCCAAAGGACCACCAGCCGATGAGAATAAACCCGGGTGGCAGGTGTAGCTTTTTGCAGCGGAGAATTTCATGATATCTGTTAGATCTGATGCAAAAACTACGGCAGAACACGGGACTGTCAGGACCGAAGAAGTACAGGCCTTGCTTTCTAAAACAAGAGGAAATCAGGTCAATTTAAACAGTGTCCTAACAAGGTTTTATGTCGAACTGTTAAAATAGATTTTGTTTTATGGATCATAGGATTATTGAATACATTGAAAAAGAAAAGCAACAAATTATAGATTATATAGATTTATTTCAAAAGACTATGATTGATAAAGATTCAATCATTGATGAGCATCTGGAATTAAATAGAAAAATTTAAATACCTTGTCCCAAGTGGGTATACTTACCCAATATTATTTGCCGGTCAGCTTAAAAGAATCTGCGTCCTTCAGAAAGGGAAAGGCCGCTCTGGCCTGCGTTATCTCATCTTTGCTGATACTGAAAGTATAGAGATCTTCATCATTAGGTTTATAATATATCACTT
>CAZFQV010000068.1:3147-9040 GCA_964521175.1 uncultured Sphingobacterium sp. | reverse complement strand
GGTTCGGCTTCAGCCTCAGCTCAGCAGAAATACTTTGTTATGGACGGTCATGTTCACGTGATGTCCAGACAGCTTCTGCAAAATGTTGACATTGGCCGACGGTATTCAGATGGGTCTGTCGATCTGCCCCGTATGGTGGAAGGCGGTCTTAATGCCGTTTTTTTCTCCGTCTACACTCCTGAGCCCTACTACCCGGGTCGTTTTGAGGTTAAGAATACCTTGCGGGTGGTAGAACTGGCACTGGATCAGATAGAAAAAAATAGTCGTGTTATCGAGCTTGCCCGTACAGCGACTGAAATAATTGAAATTAATAAAAGAGGCAAAATAGCCGCTTTTCTCGATCTGGAAGGCGGCTTCGATTTAGACGGCGACCTGAACCTGCTGGGCGCATTGTATCGTCTCGGGCTACGATCTTTACAACTCACTGCTCACAATGAAAGTAATGGTTTTGTAGATTCCTGTTATGGAAAGAGACTATGGGGAGGGCTTAATGATCATGGCCGTGAGATTGTAGCGGAAATGAACCGGCTGGGGATGTTAATTAATGTAGCCCATGCGTCTGATGAAGCGATGCTGCAGGCTGCCGCTGCGAGCAGCGATCCGATCATTTACAGCCATGGTGGTTTTCGGGCTATCGTTGATAATAAAAGGTGTATAAGCGATGAGTGTGCAAAAGCTATTGCAGATAAGGGCGGAGTAATTGGTATTCAATTCGGCAGCAGTTTTAATAATCCGAAATATGCAGCATGGGTAAAGTCTAGGGCTGCTGTTGAAAAGCCGGCGGCGGTAGAGGTTGCGAAAGCTACTTCAATAGAAGAAGTGGACAAGAAATTAGCCTCTGCGCTTCCCTTTGTTTTTAAAGGGGTGATTCCAGACGAATACTGGATGGGTGTAGAACAGTTGGTTAAGGTTGTAGATTACGGAGTACGTCTTCTCGGTGAGGATCATATAGCGCTTGGATCAGACTTCGATGGCGGACCACCACTCCCCAGAGAAATTAAAGATATAAGTGACTATCCTGAAATGACAAAGGCTTTGCAGGATTTTGGGTATTCCGAGGGAAGAATCCGGAAGATCCTTGGTCAGAACTGGCTTCGGGTAATTAGCAAGGTCACCGAAGGAAAATAAGGTCGACAGTATTTTGAACTTTCACCAGCTCAATGGAATTTAATTACTGGTTATAAATATGTGGATAATCCTGAGCAGTTCAGGATACAGCGATCGAAGGCTAAAGCAAAAAAAAGAAAAATGAAACGCAGAGATCTTATTAAATACCTTTCTGTATTGCCGGTGTCAGGGGCAATCATACAGCCGAATTTGTCTTATGCAGCGAGCTCTGAGAGTCCTGCTTTTTTAATTAATCCTGATGGTAATCCGAAGAGGATTGCCGCCATCGTTACGGAATACAGGCCCAATTCGCATACCGATGTTATCGTGGGTAAATATCTGGAAGGTTATAATCAGGACGAGCAATCGCCTTATCCGCGATCAAAGATTGTCTCCCTGTTTACCGAACAGATACCGGCAAATGACATGAGTCGGGATATGGCTAAAAAGCATAACGTTCCGATCTTTCGTACCGTGGCAGATGCGCTCACCCTGGGCGGGAATGACCTGGCAGTTGATGGAGTGCTGTTAATCGGAGAGCACGGAACCTATCCCACAAATGATAAAGAGCAAAAGCTTTATCCGAGGTTTGAAATGTTCCTGAAAATCACAGATGTTTTCCGGCAGTATAAAAAATCTGTTCCTGTATTTAACGATAAGCATCTTTCATGGAGCTGGCGTCAGGCGAAGCGAATGGTAGAGATTTCGAAAGAATTGAAATTTCCCATGTTGGCAGGCTCCACCATCCCCGTCTCATGGCGTATCCCCGCTATAGATACTCCCTATGATAAGGCGCAGAAATATGCTGTTGGCATCTCTTATAGCGGCCTGGATATTTATGGTTTCCATTTATTGGACGGCTTACAGGCGGTAGTTGAGAGAAGGAAGGGAGGCGAAACGGGAGTCCGTTCAGTCCAGTGCCTGGAAGGGCAGGATTGTTGGAGCTATTTAGACCAAAATCGGTGGGTAAAGCAATTGTTCGACCAGGCTATTTCGCATAGCATTACACGTAAAGAGGGCGATATGAAGACGCTGGTAAAGAAGCCGGCAGTATTTATTGTTAATTATAATGATGGTCTAAAAGCAGCAGCATTCTTAATGACCGGTTTGGTGGAGGATTTCACATATGCGGTAGAGGTGGAGGGCCAGGAAAAGCCATTTTCCACCCTGATGCGCTTGCAGGAGGGTAAACCTCATTATCATTTTGGTTGCCTGGTCAAAAATATAGAAATCATGTTTGAAACAGGCCAGCCTCCCTATGCTGTTGAACGTACCATGCTGTCCAGCGGAATTCTAGATTTTGCACTGGAATCCCGGATTCGCGGACATAAAGTATTGGATACTCCGGAGCTGGCGATGGTGAAATATAAGGCCCCTGTCAAATCCAGTTTTTTTACCAGGGGCTGGAATAGCGAAGGTAAACGACTCGATTAAATTAATATTTTAATAAGAATATCATGGTTAAACTATACCTAATAGGTCTGTGTGTACTATTCAGTATCGGCGCAGGAGCACAACCCAAACCCTATAGTCTTTTAATTAAGAACGGACATGTGATTGATCCCAAAAACAATATTAATGCGATTATGGACCTTGCTATCGCTGAAGGCAAAGTCGCATTGATCGCTCAGCATATTGATCCTGGTCAGTCTGCCCGTTTAGTAGATGCGACGGGTATGTATGTAACACCGGGGCTAATAGACATTCACGGTCACGTTTTTGCAGGTACTGAGCCCGATCATGCTTATAGTAACGGCTTCAGCAGTGTTTTTCCTGACGGCTTCTATCAACGGGTTGGGGTGACCACGGTCGTTGATGCTGGTGGCGCCGGCTGGAAGTCATTCCCTACGTTTAAAAAAAATATCATCGATAACTCGCAAACCCGTGTGCTTTCTTTCCTGAATATAGTCGGTGAAGGGATGAGGGGCGGCATTTATGAGCAAAATGTAGCTGATATGGACCCTGAGATGGCAGCTAAAGCAGCGATCCGATATAAAGACTATGTGGTGGGGATTAAAGTCGCTCACTACACCAGTCCTGATTTTACGAATGTGGATCGCGGTATCGCAGCCGGAAAGCTGGCTAATGTTCCGGTGATGATCGATTTCGGGGGTACGAAACCGCGTTTATCACTGGAAGAGTTATTGATGAGAAAGCTGAGGCCCGGGGATATCTTTACCCATACTTTTGGTGAACTACTGGAAACCAAGGAGGCTATTGTCGACACCGGCCGGAATATGTTAAAGCCATTTGTCATGGCGGCCCAGAAAAGAGGAATAATCTTCGATGTGGGCTACGGAGGCTCGAGTTTTACCTATTCGCAGGCAATACCTGCATCTAAGGCAGGATTTCACCCCAACACGATCAGTACTGATTTACATACCAGCAGTATGAAGGCTTCAATGAAGGATATGAATAGCGTGATGTCTAAATTCCTGAAACTTGGGATGGATCTGCCAGCGGTTATTAGAGCGAGTACCTGGGCTCCGGCGCAGGCCATTAAGCGTGAAGAGCTGGGGCAACTTTCTGAAGGCGCGATAGCCGACATCGCTATTTTCTCAATGAGAAAAGGCCGGTTTGGCTTTTATGACCTGGCAGGTTATAAAATGGAGAGTAATGAAAAATTAGAATGTGAAATGACGATCAAGGGAGGCCAAATCGTCTACGATCTGAATGGCATAGTGTCTCCTTTGCCTAAGCGATAAACAAACAGATAATCACTCATAAACAGAACAATGCAAAAACGACTATTCCTTTTACCTGTAATTTTGATTTGTTGTCAGCTGGTAGTTCAGGCGCAATCTTATACAACAATTCTTAAAGGGGGACATTTAATAGATCCCAAAAATAATATAAACGCAGTCATGGACATCGCAATCCGGGATGGCAAGATCGCGGAAGTCTCTAAAAATATCGATGCCGCAAAGGCAAAGGAAGTGATAAACATCAGCGGGAAATACGTCACTCCCGGATTGATTGATATTCACGGACATGTCTTTGCAGGTACTGATCCTGAAGGGCACTTAATGAACGGATTTGCCTCGCTCCCTGCTGATGGATTTACATTCCGCGTTGGCGTAACTACGATCGTTGATGCCGGTGATTCAGGAGCTGAGTCATTTGAGGAGTTCAAGCGAAATGTGATCGACAGGTCCAGGACCCGGGTTCTGGCCTTTTTGAATATTTCGAAAAAGGGAATGTATGGCGGTGAAAATTCACTTGAGCAGCAGACCAACAGCTTTTTTGACCCTGTATTAGCTGCTGATGTTGCAAAACATTATAAGGATAATATAGTAGGGATCAAGGTGGCGCATTATCATAAATCAGACTGGGTGGCGGTAGACCGGGCAATGGAAGCGGGTAAGCTTGCCGGTATACCGGTGATGGTCGATTTTGGCGGTACTGTTCCGAGACTTTCCCTGGAAGAGCTTTTCCTGAGAAAAATGCGCCCGGGAGATATATTCACCCATACCTACGGAGAACTGATCAAGACTAAAGAAACGATCGTAGACCTCGACAGTAAAAAGCTTTATCCTCATGTGCTTGAAGCCCGGAAAAGAGGGATCATCTTCGATGTAGGACATGGGGGCGGAAGTTTCACTTTCTCACAGGCAATTCCTGCAACGAAGGCCGGCTTTTTCCCTGAAACGATCAGCACAGACCTTCATACCGGCAGTATGAACGGGGCGATGAAAGATATGCTGAATGTGATGTCTAAATTTCTGGCCCTTGATATGCCCCTGCCAGAGGTTATTAAGGCAAGTACCTGGGCTTCTGCCCGGGCAATCCACAGGGAAGAGTTGGGGCATCTTTCAGTAGGCGCTATTGCGGATATCACCGTGCTTAACCTGCGGGAAGGCAAATTCGGATTCTATGACGTGGCGCGTTTTAAAAAAGAGGGAAGCCGGCTGCTGGAATGTGAAATGACGATCAAGGACGGCAGCGTCGTATATGACCTGAATGCTATGTCTATCCCGCTTCAAAAATAAATCTGCAGTGCAATAGGACTTTCTTTGAATTCGAAGTCATTATCAGGATGCTTTGATCCTGCAGTGATTACTTTTTCTTATATATAAATTATGAAACCTGCATGAGCTTACCGTCACACAAACTCATATAAGTTTCACAGCTATTAAAAACCAAATAATATACAAATGAAACCTGCATGAGCTTGCCGCTCACAAAAAAACATGAATATAAGCTCATGCAAGCTTCATTACCGTTAAGAAACAAATTATATACCAATGAAAAAAATCTATAAAATAATTGCTGTTCTGGTATTGATAATTGCTTCGACTTGCTTTGTAAGCATGGCACAGGAAAAGGATCCTGAAACCAGGATAAGGGAACTGGGCATCAAGCTAAGAACTCCGGGTCCTCCGAGCGCAAATTTTTTAGGCGCCGTACGGGTAGGAAACCTGGTATATCTCTCCGGTCAGGGGCCTTTGAAGGAAGACGGTAAATTTATGATCGGCAAGGTTGGCAAGGAGTTTAATTTCGATGAGGCGAAATATGCAGCCCGTCTGACCGGAATCAGTTTGCTGGAAGCCCTGAAAGCTGAGGTTGGCAATCTGAATAATGTTAAACGAATCGTTAAGGTGCTGGGAATGGTTAATGCGGTTCCCGAATTCGATAATCATTCACAGGTGATTAACGGGTTTTCAGACCTGATGGTTGAAGTGTTTGGCGAGAATGGCAAGCATGCGCGCTCGGCTATCGGACTTGGATCGCTGCCCAGGAACATCCCGGTGGAGATCGAAATGATCGTGGAAATGAAGGACTGATT
>CAZFQV010000068.1:0-3047 GCA_964521175.1 uncultured Sphingobacterium sp. | reverse complement strand
TAATCATCAAAGGCTCCATCTGACAGTTAAAAAACAATAAAAATATACAGATGAAACGTAGAGAAGTTATTAAACTATTGTCTGCTGCTCCGCTGGCAGGCGGAATGGTAGCCGGCGGTATGCCCTTACAATCGTTTGCAGGAGAAGTTTCTGCAGCAGCTCCGGGACGCGATCTTTTTAAAGAACTGGGACTTAAGACTTTTATTAATGCCTCCTGTGTCTGTACCAGTCTGACGGCTTCGCTAATGCCCGATGAGGTATTGCAGGCGATCACGAAAGGCGCTGAAGAATTTGTTCTGCTGGATGAGGTACAGGACAAGGTGGGGGAGAAGATTGCAGAATTATGCCATGCGGAGGCTGCGACGGTAACGGCAGGCTGCTGGTCGGCGCTTGTGCTCGGCCTGGCGGGTGTACTTACCGGTATGGACCGCAAGAAGGTGATGCAGCTTCCCAAACTGGAAGGGACAGGCATGAAGTCTGAAGTGATCATGCAAAAGACACATGCTAACGGCTATCATCAGGCCCTGACCAATACAGGGGCTTCTATTGTTTTGATTGAAACGGCTGAGGAGGCGGAAGCTGCTATTAATGAAAAGACCGCGATGCTGTGGTTCCTGAACAGGGAATTGTCGGCAGGGCAGCTGAATTATGATCAATGGATAGCGCTGGGGAAAAAGCACAAGATACCTACCATGATTGATATCGCTTCAGATGCGCATCCTGTGGATAACCTATGGAAATTTAACGATATGGGCTTCGACCTGGTAGCTATTTCCGGCGGCAAAGCGATGAGGGGCCCGCAGAGTGCTGGGATCCTGATGGGTAAAAAAGAACTGATAGCCGCCGCGCGTCTGAGCGCTCCTCCCCGCAGTGGCTTGTGCCGCGGCCATAAAGTGAATAAGGAAGAAATACTGGCCATGTATGTGGCCCTGGAACATCATATTAAGATGGATCATGAAAAGGAATGGAAGCTCTGGGAAGATCGCATGGCGGTGGTACTGAATACGATCCGGGATGTAAAGGGAATCAGCACGGAGGTGTTTATTCCTGAAATAGCCAACCATACCCCAACCCTGCACCTGGCATGGGACGAAAATCTCATTAAAATGACCGGGAGGGAGTTGAAAGAACGATTATGGAACGGAAATCCGGGTATTGAAGTCATGGGCGGAGGTACGATGGGAAAGAACAGGACAGGGATCGAATTATCCGTATGGCAGCTGAAACCGGGACAGGAGAAGATCGTTGCTGCAAGGATTAAAGAAGAATTGATGAAAGCAACAAGTTAAGGATAAGCACTTTAAGCGGAAAATTTCATTGCGTATGTTAAAGAATAATATTTATAAGTTTTTAATGGCCATAGCTATTTTAAGTCTTTGCGTAGCGTTGTTCATGGCTTTTAATGGCAATGTCACTGGTGCAGGACCCTTTGTTGTTCTTTTCCTGGGGCTGCTGGCTTGTAGTTTTAGGGGGTTTCAGGCTCTTCGCGGACTTACCTTCACGACTTCCATTCTCGCAGTGGTAGCCTTGTCTTTATATTATCCTCAATATTTTAAAGAGTATAGAGGTTTCGATTTAGCGGGACTTATCACCCCGCTTATTCAGGTTATCATGTTTGGAATGGGCTGTTCAATGGGCTTAAAGGATTTTGTCGCACTTGCTAAATCTCCTAAGTCAGTTTTCGTAGGTGTGGCAGGTCAGTTTACCATTATGCCTTTTCTGGGATTTGCTCTAGCCAGTTATTCAGATTTTCCTGCTGAAATTTCTGCGGGTATTATCCTTCTAGGTTGCGCGCCAACCTCTGTCACTGCCAGCGTAATGGCCTATCTCGCTAAAGCAAACACCGTTTTGGCGATAACTGTTACCGCACTAACCACTCTGATGGCTCCGATACTTATACCCTTGCTGATGAAAGGGCTTGCCGGCGGATTTATTGAGATCAATGTGCTGAGTATGATGTGGGGGATCGTTCAGATGGTATTTATTCCGATTGGCGCCGGATTACTTTTTAACAAATTTTTACATGGCAAAGCAAAATGGCTGGATGATGCGATGCCATTGGTTTCGATGGTAGGTGTGGCGCTGATCGTCGCAATTATCATGGCGGCCGGGCGTGAGAGTATCATTAATATTGGTTTAGAGCTGATTATGGTGGTGGTCACGATGATATTGTTTGGTTATTTCTTTGGCTATTGGCTGGCTCGACTGTTCAAATTACCGGAGGTAGATTGTCGTACCATTGCACTTGCCACAGGGATGCAGAATGCAGGTCTTGTCTCCGGTATCGCCAAGGTGATGGGAAAGATAGCGACGGTAGGCCTTGCTACGGCAGTATGCGGGCCAATCATGGGATTTACTTCATCCATCCTCGCCTCCTATTGGAATAGCCATGCGCCGAAAGATCTGCTTGTTGAAGAAAAAATGGATAAGTCCGTAATATTGGATGCTTAAATTTTAGGATTTTTAATCAAAGAGAATCGAATCATGCCGTTCAGAGTTGCTCTTCTGGGAATTTATCACGAATCGAACACCTTCGTGATTGAACCTACTACGATGGTAGATTTTCATAACGGACACTATCTGAAGGGAGATGCCATAAGAGCTGAATATCAGAATGCCCATCATGAAATTGGAGGCATGATAGAAGTGCTGGATAGAGCAGGGATGGAACTCGTTCCGGTATTTTTTGCTGAGGCCACGCCTGGCGGCACAATCACTTCTGAAACGTATAAAAGTCTGCGGGATGAAATGATGACGACGCTGGAGGAAGTTCTACCCGTGGACGCCTGCCTGATTGTACCTCATGGGGCTGCAGTGTCTGAAGACTTTCCGGATATGGACGGACATTGGATGAGCCTTGTCAGAGACAGGCTGGGTGTTGATATGCCGATTGTGGGTACGCTGGACCTCCATGCCAACGTCAGTGTTACCATGACCTCCTCTGCAAATGCTCTTGTTGCGTATAAAAAGAACCCCCATGTCGATATGAGACAAAGGGGTGTTGAGGCAGCAAAGTTGCTGGTGCAATGGCTGTTAAAAAAAGTTAA